>NZ_JBRFJE010000006.1:0-83041 GCF_052932165.1 Finegoldia sp. P3-F-LR
ACTTACCCTATTTTTAATCTTAAACTTTAGGGTGCTTTTTCATGCTTATTTTTATTCAGTTTTTATCAATATCATTACTTATATTTTCTTTGTTTCACCTCTTGACTTTTAATAGTTAGTCTTTCTTCAAATATAACTTAGTTATATTGTAGCACATGTTATATTTGAAAGTCAAGATGTTTATACACATACATTGACTTCAACTCCTGACTTGAGCACTATCTTTAGTTCCTCATCATATACAACTACCTTATCTACAAGTTTCCTTACCAAGTCTTCATCGTAGCTTTCTATTTCCAATTCCTGATTATCTAAAAACTCTTCTAATTCCTTTAGCCTGCTTTGTTCATTCTTCTCTTCCGCTAAATCTAGAAGTATCTTTTCTTTTTCATTCCTTAATTCTTCCACTCTGCCTGCAAGGTCTGTGTAGTCTTTCTTGGCATTGGCAACTTTTAAAAGTTCTTCTTGCACTTTCAACATTTCTTTGTCTATTTCTTCTATTCCACTACTTCCATCACCTGTGATGGCTTTTTCTATATTCTCTTTTATTATTTCTTTTAATTCATTGCTTTCAGATATAAGTTTATTGATGGCTTCTACGACTGCTTCTTGTAGGTCTTCTTCCTTAATAGTTCTAGCATGGCAGGCATCTGGCCCATGGGTTACTCTTGTACAACATCTCCAAACTGTATATTTTTTCCCTCTGTTGTTCCATGCTATTCTCCTGTAAATATCTCCGCATTTAGAGCAATAGACAATACTTGAAAGGGCGTATTTGCTGGAATAAATTCTTCTTTTCCCTTTGCCACTTACCATATTAGCTCGTCTGTACATTTCTTCTCCAACTCGCATGAAGATTTCTTTAGGTATAATGGCTTCGTGGTTATTTTCTACATAATATTGAGGTGCTATTCCATCATTTTTTACTCTTTTCTTATTTAGAAAATCCACTGTATAAGTCTTTTGTAAGAGAGCATCCCCCATATATTTCTCATTAGTTAATATTTGATTGAGGTTTGACACATGCCATTTCTTATTTCCTGCTCCATTTACTATCTTATCTTTTTCAAGCCCTTCTTTTATATCTCTTAGGCTTGCTCCTTCTAAATATTCTCTGTAGATCCTTTTTATAATTTTTGCCTCTTCAGGAACGATGACAAGTTTTCCGTCTTCGTCTTTTGTATAGCCTAAGAACCTATTATGGTTTACTTGGACTTGCCCTTGTTGAAATCTATATTGAAAGCCTAACTTTACATTTTGTGATAAAGACTGACTTTCCTGTTGAGCAAGAGATGCCATAATGGTAAGGAGAACTTCTCCCTTGGCATCCATGGTGTTGATGTTTTCTTTTTCAAAATAGACTGGGATGTTGTTTTCTTTTAGTTTACGAATATACTTTAAGCAGTCTAGTGTATTTCTGGCAAACCTCGATATGGACTTTGTAATGATATAGTCGATATTTCCTTCCATGGCTTCTTCAATCATTTTGTTAAAGCCAGCTCTTTTCTTTGTGTAAGTTCCACTGATTCCTTCATCAGAAAAAACTCCCGCAAATTCCCAATCTGGATTTCTCTTTATATAATTTGTGTAATGGTCTACTTGCGTGTCATAAGAAGTTGCTTGCTCATCACTATCTGTTGATACCCTCGCATAGGCTGCCACTCTCAGTTTCTTCTTTTCTGATTCCTTGATGGAATTTCCTTTTTTCTTTTTCGCTGGTATGACTATGACCTTGTTATTCATCATCTATCACCTCGATTAAATTGTACTGGTGGCTTGCTCGTTCAAAGGGTTCTAGTGGTAAAACTCCTTCTTCTTTATATCTAAACTTACAAGGAACTTTAATAATCTCTTCTTCCTTTTCCCAAACTCGTCCCATGGCTACTGCCCTTTCCTTTAACATTTGACCTGCCTTTTCAAAACTCTCTCTATCTATTATCTTGGGATAGATTTCATTTCCTAAATATTTTTCATTAGTCAACATTCTTTTGACACTGGAGCTGTTTTTCTTCAAGCCTGCAAGGTCTGCCGACTTTATAAGGGCATTTCCAGCAAGATAGTTTTTAAAGATTTTTCTTATATTTTCCGCTTCTTTTTCTTGAATTTCTAATCTTCCGTCTCTTATGGTATAGCCATAGCATAACCTAGACATCCTTTTTCACTTCCTCTCTTAGTACAAGTCCACACTTTAAATGAAAATCAAGAGTCTCTCTATTGACAACTTGAATGTGGTCAATGATTTCTTCAAACAAGTCCCCTTCAAAGTGATCTATCATTTTACTTTTATCTAAAATTCCTATTAGTTTTTCAAGTTCTCTTATTTCTTCATCATTTCCAAGGATGGCTTTTTTACTTCTTTCCTTTTCTTTGAGTAGATAACTTTCTTCACTTGAAATTTCACTGCTTTCTTTTGCGTAAATACTTGCATCTAAAACGCCCGAAGTTATTAGTTTGCTTAGAACCTCTTTTCTTTCCTTTAGTTTTTCTAAGCCTTCTTTTATTTTATTTATCTTAGCAACTTCTCCCTTGCTGTCCACTCTCTTTAAGGATTCTAAAAGCGGTGTAAGGATACTATCTTTTCCAAAGACTAGCTTGTTTACTAAAGTCACAAATGCTAGTTTTATGTCCTTGTCTTTAATAAACTTCATGGAACACTTATGAATATCTTTTAGGTGCTCACTACAAGTCCAAGCTATATATTTTTCTTTTCCATTATAGTGATGCCTTCTTTTAAAGGTTGAACCACACTCGCCACACTTGATTTTCCCCGATAGGCTATATCTATTTTGATATCTTTTGGTGTTTTCTCCATTTCCTTTTGCTATAGCCCTTATCTTTATTAGGTCTTGTACTTTTTCAAAATCCTCTCTACTTACAATGGCTTCATGGTTATCAATAATCTTATACTGGTCTTCTTCTCCCTTATTCTTGTGTCTCTTATAACTATCGTCTGTATAAGTTTTTTGGTAGATGACATCACCTGTATATTTTTCATTTTTTAAGATGCCGTTTATAGTCGAACCATGCCAGCTTGCTCCTTTTTGTCCTTTAATCTTTCTTTTATTTAAGTCATCTGCTATTTTGTGAGTTCCCTTACCTGAGAGATACTGTTCAAATATTTCTTTTATTATTTTTCCTTCTACTTCATTCACTACCATCTTTCCGTCTATGTTCTCATAGCCATAGGGTGGGCTTGATATAATAAACGTTCCATTTTGAAATCTTTTCTTTATGGACCATTTGTTATTTTCTGATATAGACCTGGACTCACTTTCTGCAAGGGATGAAAGTATGGATAACATCAACTCGCTTTCCATTGTCCTGGTATCAATGTTTTCTTTTTCAAAATAGATACCAATATTTAGGTCAAGGAGTCTTCTTACGATTTCCAAACAATCTGTTGTGTTTCTTGCAAGTCTTGAGATGGATTTAGTTAGGATAAAGTCTATTTTCCCGTCTTCACAGTCTTTTAGCATTTTTAGAAGTCCATCCCTACATTCTTTCTTTGTTCCAGTTATGCCTTCGTCAAAGTATAGACCTGCAAAAGTATATGACTTGTTCTCTGCTATCATCTTTTCATAGTGTGCCTTTTGTGTTTTAAGACTCACAAGCTGAGCTTCCTCATCTGTCGATACTCTTGCATAGGCAGCAACTCTTAATATAGATTCTTCTTTTTGATTCGCTTCTATTTTTGTTATCTTTTTCATCCATTCAACCTCCTTTCTGCTAGTGCTATATTCCCGTACAAGTGAGTATTTATCAAGTCTTATAGCAATAATTCTGAAAGAATAGGGCTAAATTTTTTAATGTTTTCTCTTCTAATTTTTCTATATTCTTCATGGCTAATTTCATCTAAAAGAAAGAGATCCTGGATGAACTTATCTGATAGATAGAAATTAAGCTCTGCCTTTAAATCCCTTTCTGTATATTCAGTCTTTATAACTTCTTTTTCACTTTCAAGCTTTTCTACTCTCATACTCCACCTCCTATGTCACAGGCAAAGAAATTAAGGCTATTTTTAACCTTAGTTTTCTTTCCTCTATATTCCTTAGGACAAAGGAAGTGTTTTTGAGTAAAGTTTATTGCCATTAATATAAATACTGAAATAGACAGATTAAATAAAAAGAGAACAACGATAATTACTTCATGAATAATAGTAGTTTTAAAGTAATTGTCCCGCTCTTTAAAGCGTGTACTAACCCTCTCTATTTTGATGCAATTTAATTGATTGGCTTTTTAAATTAGTATCTTATGTAAATCCACACCTCTATTAAAAAGTGTTGATAGGTCAAAAAAAAAAAGAGACTAGCCTAATACCAGTCTCATTATCTATCGTTTAATCAATTATTTAATTTCCATGATTCCGCCTTAGCTTTTGCATTTATAAGGTCAGAATAAAGTCCATTATTTTTAATCAGTTCTTCGTGATTTCCACGTTCTATTATTTCTCCATCTTTTAAGACTAAGATTTTATCTGCATTTCTTATTGTCTTTAGTCTATGGGCAATCATAATTACTGTCTTATTTTTTGTTAATGATTCTATTGCTTCTTTAAGTTTATCTTCATTTTCTGGATCTATACTTGCTGTGGCTTCATCAAAGATTATGATGTCTGCATCTTTTAGCATAGCTCTTGCAATTGAGATTCTTTGTTTTTCTCCACCTGATAGACTTGCTCCACCTTCTCCAATTATAGTGTTATATCCTTCTGGTAAAGCTTCTATAAATTCATGACATCTTGCTTTTTTAGCAGCCTGAACTACTTCTTCATGGCTTGCATTTTGTTTTCCAAATTTTATATTGTTTTCAATAGTGTCTTCGAAGAGATATACATCTTGAAATACCATGGAAATAGAATTCATTAAGTTTTCTATCTTATAGTCCTTAATATTCTTTCCACCTATTAAAATTTCGCCAGAATTTACATCCCAAAATCTTGCAATAAGATTACAAAATGTGGTCTTACCAGATCCTGATGGACCAACTATGGCAGTCATGGTATTTTCTTTTATCTCTGCTGATACATTTTTTAAAATTGGTCTATCATCATAGGAAAATGATACATTTTTAAAGACTATGTTGTGATTTTTTATTGGCTCTGTAATACTTCCTTCTTTCATATCTTCCATATCATTTACATAAGAATAAGAATCTAATGCATTCTCAACCATTCTTAGCATAGCCATAGCAGAGCCAGATGTTATAAGCCCATCAAATATTACAAAACTTGCTATAAGTATCATAATAGTATTGACTATTTGACTGTTTTCAACAAAATATAATTTTATTGATATAAATAACATCAAACAAATTGTTATAGCTATTATGATTTTAGCTAATAAACTATATGGCATTATAGTTTTTTCTAAATCAAAAGAATATTTACTAGCACCATCAAAGCTTTTGTCAAGTTTTTTATTATTACTTCCTCTCAGATTGTATGATTTTATAATTTGCATTCCTTGCAATGTTGATAAGACTTCTTTGGTAAGTGATACCTGAATCTCATGAATCTTATCCGCATTTTTACTGGACTTTTTTTGCATACGAGCAACAATCAACAAAAATACAATAGACCCAACTATTGCTACAATACCTACCTTATAAGAAAACAAAAATAAGGATAAGATAAAAACAATAGCATTAAGCATGCCACCGAAAACCATAATACACAAAGTTGGAACCCAAGTCTCTACATTATCTAAGTTAGTAGTCGCAATAGTTGTTAAATTTCCTAAACTTAAACTTGAGAAGAATCCCATGGGAACTTTTTTTATTTTTTCACCTAATTCAATTCTCTTGTGTCCAGCCATAAAATATCCGGCATGTGTTTGTTTGAGCATAGAGGAATTTTTTGAAATAATTACTCCGGCTATACTAATTAATAAAAATAAACTTGATATTCCTATTGTTTTAAAGCTTATATCCTTGTTTACTATCCCAAAAATCGCATAATAAATGGCTGCAAATTGTAGAGCATTAAAAATAGAACCGAAAAAATTAGCAAAGATTGATTTTTTTATATACACTTGTTCTTCAATAGAAAAATTCCATATTTTTTTAAAAACACTAAGCATTTTCTTCTCCTTTCAAGGCAGTTTCCCAAAGATCGTGATAATCTTTTGATTCCTTCAAAAGCTCTTCATGACTTCCTTTACATGAAAGTTCTCCATTTTTAATTACAAATATATTATCTACATCTGTTATTGTCTTTAAACGATGGGCAATTATAATTAGAGTTTTCCCTTTGACCAGTTCTGATATTGCATCTTGAATTAA
The DNA here is from genome assembly GCF_052932165.1 of Finegoldia sp. P3-F-LR. Classification (NCBI taxonomy): domain Bacteria; kingdom Bacillati; phylum Bacillota; class Tissierellia; order Tissierellales; family Peptoniphilaceae; genus Finegoldia; species Finegoldia sp. P3-F-LR. The sequence continues at coordinate 6,280 of NZ_JBRFJE010000006.1, forward strand.
GGCTTCATTTTCAGGATCGATATAAGAGGTAGCCTCGTCTAAAATAACTATTGGAGCATTCTTTATCATAGCTCTTGCAATTGATATTCTTTGCCTTTCTCCTCCAGACAAATGTTTACCAGCTTCTCCTACTCTTGTATCATATCCATCTGACAACTTCATTATAAAATCATGGCAGGCTGCTTTCTTACATACTTCAATTATTTCCTCATCACTAGCATTTTTATTTCCTATTCTGATGTTATCTTTAATTGACATATCAAAAAGAAAATTATCTTGTGCTACATAGGAAATAACAGTAGATAACTTTTCAAGGGACATATCTTTAATATTTACATTTCCTATACTTATAGAACCACTATCTACATCCCAAAATCCTGAAATTAGTTTTGCAATAGTCGACTTTCCCGAACCCGATTCGCCTACTAAAGCATTCACACTTCCTTCTTCTATATTTATATTTATATTGTTTAGGACTTGCTTATCTTTTTCATAAGAAAAATCTACGTTTTTTATCTCTATATTATAATTTTTTATATCCAAATTTTCATTTTTATGAGATAATTCTCTCGCAGAAAGTATATTTTTAATCTCTTCGAAAATAGTTGACATTCTTCCAATATCATCTTCAAAAGTCATTACTCTCATAATATTTTGGATAGTCCCAAAAGAAAGGATTATCAATGTTAAAAATACACCACCATCTAGTGAACCATTCATACAGAAATATAAACCAAATGGTATAATTGTCAAAATACCAACTGGAGCAATAGACATACTTATCGCATAGTCTCTTGTATTTTCTCCCATCCAATCATAATAGTAATTTGCCTTTTTATACACATTGTCCCTGTATTTTCTATAAGATTTTTCGCCTTGATTAAATGTTTTAATAACCTCTATTCCATTTATATATTCAACCACGGAATTATTCATATCTTGGCCAATTTTAACTGCTTGTGGAAACTTTACCTTCATTCTTTTCATCGGCCCTGTCATAAAAAATCCACCAATAACTAATGGAATTAAAGATATTAAACTTAGTCTATAATCTAAAATTAACATGTAAACAAATAATATTATAGGTCCGATTAAATTAGCTGTCATCTCAGGTATCATATGAGCCAATGTTGTTTCAGTATTATCGACTTGATTTACAATTATGTCTTTTAACTTACCAGTAGATTCATTCAATATATCTCCTAATGGCATATTAAATAATTTTTCCATAAGGCTTTTTCTTATATCTCGTATTATTTTATAGGCTGTTTTATGAGAAATCATTGTTGACAAAAACATAAACACTTCTTTGATTATAAGACATGAAAGTATCAAGAAAATTTTATTTATATAGTAATAAAAATCTTGGCTACCATCAATTAATGATATAATCATCTTACTTAGAATAATATATACAAAAAGATTTGAAATTACTCCAAGTATTGCAAACAAGACAGAAATAAAATATGGTGCTTTATTTCTCTTAATGTATTTTTTTAATAGATCCATAAATTTAACTCCTTTCATCATCTTTTTTCATTACATTTATAAAATAAGTCTCTATCATTTCAGTTAGATATATCTTATTTTTTGTAAAATTCTCACGTGCATTCAAAATTTCGCAAGCCATCAATCCAGAATTCATAATATTAATCATAAATTCAAATGTTTCATCAGAAGGTAACACGTTAAACAAAGTAGAAAACAATTCTTTAAATACTTGTATGGACTCTTTTTTTATTTTCACATATAATTCTTTCAGATCATCATTTTCTTTTAACTCACATAAAAACATAACATAAAGCTTTACATAATCATTATCTGCAAGTATCTTGTCTATAATCATTCTTGAAAACAACTGTGGACTTAATATTAATCCTTCATCATAAATTGATTTTTGAATAATATCTTTTCTATTTAAATTACCTTCCATCATAATGTCGTATAAGATTTCATGCGTAGAACCATAATGATGATACAAGCCACCTCTAGAAAGCCCAGTAGCTTCCATAATGTCATTCATAACTGTATTTCTAAATCCCTTATCCAAAAAGACTTTAATAGCTGCTTGTCTAATCTGCTTTTTTCTTTCATCAGCTTCCATTTTCATTTCATAAATAACCTCCAAACCGACACTCTTGTCGGTATTATTGTATCAACTCTGATAATCATTGTCAATAGCTTCGCTTATACTTCTTTATTAATTTCTTTAAATGCGGTATAATTAATAAAACTGAATAAACGCTTAACGCTTATAACTTTAATAGCAAGCACAGTAAGTGTACGGACACTTACGAAAAAATTAATGGAGCAAACCTTTACGGAATGCTCCATTTTTTTAATTTTTACCTTGTTAGGGAGAGCCCTAAGACCCCGAAATATATTTTATAAAGGAGAATAAAATGGCAAATAGATTTAGAAATGAAAGAATAGAAATAAAACTAACCAAAGAAGAAAAAGAAGTTTTTGAAAAAAAAATGAAACTTGCTAATTGCAAAACTATGTCCCACTTTCTTAGAAAATGTGTCTTAGAAAAAGAAATTTATGTTGTAGATTTAGAACCATTCAGAAACCTACAATGGCTACTTTCAAATGCAACAAATAATATAAACCAGATTGCAAAAGCTACTAATACAACTGGTGTTATTTACAAGAATGAAATTGAATCTATGAATAAGCAGATAGAAAAATTATCAAGAGAAATATGGCAGATCCATTCCCTACTTCTTAATAAATCAAAAGAAGGTTCTGGTGATTAGTATGGCAATTACAAAAATACATCCTATAAAATCAACCCTAAATTTGGCAATAGATTATATAACTAAGAGTGAAAAAACTGATGAAAAAATCTTGGTATCTTCATTTAAATGTCACCCATCTACTGCCCATATTCAATTTATGAAAACACGAAAAAATAATGATACTAAAGGTACAGTTTTGGCTAGACATTTAATCCAATCTTTTCTACCAGGAGAGGTTGATCCTATAAAAGCTCACGAAATTGGAATGGAATTATGTAAGAAAATTTTAAAAGAAGATTATGAATTTGTTCTTGCAACTCATATAGATAGAGGACATATCCATAACCATATTATTTTTAATAACGTTAATTATAAGACTGGTAAGTGCTACCAATCTAATAAAAAATCTTACCATAAAATCAGGTATCAAAGTGACGAATTATGTAAAGAAAATAAGCTTTCAGTCATTGATGAATATTATGAAGCTTACAAAAGAAAATATAAAACTGCAGGTAAATCTTGGTACGAATATGACCTAAACAAGAAAGGAAATTCTTGGAAGTCTAAACTACAATTTGATATAGACAGAATGATTAATAAGTCTAACTCGTGGGAAGAATTTTTAGAAAATATGAAATCTCTTGATTATGAAATTAAGTTTGGTAAACACATTGCTTTTCGCCATAAAGACAAACAAAAATTTACAAGAGCAAAGACTATCAGAGAAGATTATACCTAGGAAAATTTAAAAGATTAAATTACATAAAATCAAGCTATTAAAATCTCACCTGTCAAAAAACGAATCTAAAATGTTATCAATATGAATACCAATGTCAAAGTGAAAGAAATCAAAGGCTATTAATATTGGCCAACAAAACATAACCTAAATGCAATGGCTGAGTCAGTTATTTTCATAATAGAACAAGGCATTAACACTGTCAAATAGCTTGATGAATACATCAAGAAAAGTGCTGAATAAAGACAGAACTTACAAGATAAAATCAAAGAAATTGATAAGAATATGCAGCTACTTTCTAATACGATGGAACAAATTCATACTTTTAAAAAATATCTAGCCTACTACAAAGAATATAAAGCAAAACCACCAGATAAGGCATTTTATGAGGAATATAAATTCCAAATTGTTCTATACGAAACTGCCATTTCAGAGCTTAAAAAATCCCATTCTAAGCTGCCAAATTCAAAAGATATTTTGACTAAACTTGATAAATTGCAAGAAAAAAAGAATACCCTTATGCAATGGTACTCTTCTACAAAAACTGCTATGGATGAGCTTTGTCAAATACGAAAGAACTATGGAATTTACATGTGCGGGAAGATGGAGATATAGACTATTAAATCTGCCTATTGCTTTAATAGAAATTTATGAACAGCTTCTAATGTAAATGTGTATGATAAAATTGACAAAAATATTACTATAATGCTAAGGAACATAACTGATTCAAATTGTTTTGTTTTAGCAATGAAACGACGTACTGATTGTATCGGTTTTTTCTTTTTTCTATCAATATAAACACTTATTACTCTAAGCAATAATATATAAGATATTAACTGTTGTATGACTCCTATAAATACGCCAAAAATTTTATATACCGATGCAAAAAGATTTCTTCCATCTGTTATTGTTGCACTCATTGTTTTCGCCATTTCTTTAAGATTAAGTCCATAATATAAGGTCAATGCAGAAACAACTATTGAAACTGCGATGAATTTAACTGTAATTTTTTGAACTTCTTGACTAATAGATATAACAAATAAAAATAATATGCATATCATCAGTGGAATAAGTCCAAACCACTTTAAAAACAAAGAAATATAATCTACATATTCTTTGAAAAAACTAACTACTATAGAAGCTACAAACAATCCTGCAATGAATAGCAAAAAAACATCATTGTCATTAGAATTTTCACTTCTAACACTTTCAGCTCGTCTTATTGTAGTGTAACGATAATCTGGAGATTCAATAAAAGTGGTTTTAGTAGATATTTCTATCTTCGTATTAAACAATTTTAATATGATATTTTTAATTTTAGAAGATAAAAATTTAATTTTGTTAACAAGTTTTATTATAAGTAAAATTAAAAATGATACTATTAGTCCCTTGATAATATCTTCAGGTATTGCTTTTACCAATCCCCATAACCAATATATAATTGTATCAAGCATAGTCATCACTCCCCCTAATCCTTTTCTAATATCATATCTAATAATTTATATCCTAATGCAGTAATACTAATTTTTTTAATGCATCCATTAGTTTGAATCGTTATGTTACCAAAATGCATTGCTGTTATTTCTTGATGGAATCCTTCGCAACAATATAATCTAAATAAATTAAGCATTGCCAATTCATATTCTTCTTTAGACAAACAAAGATGTTCTCGTACAACATTGCCATATACGTAAAAATTTTTGTTATACCTATGATTATTTCTATCTAAACTGGTATGAATCGCTGATAAAATACGAATTTCATTTTTAGATAGATTTTTTAATATCTCTATATACATCATTGCTATGTCTGTACGATTTTCAGAAAACTGCCAATTAGAAAGAAGATTATCCCACAAATCTTGCACTTCATCCTCTTCTTCCATAAAAGCATTACCTAATATTTCAAATAAATATTTTGGTGGCAATGGTATTTCTTTGCCAATTGAACTTCTTTTCGTTTTTTTTCTGCTCATACTTGTCAAAAAACTTTACAGAATTATTCCATCTGTAATAATTCATTTTATCTAATAAAGCCTCTCCAATTTTTGCTAAAACTCTATTATTACTATTCTGTATACTTAGCTTCCCTCCTATACCACAACTGTTAATTTCTATCTCATATATCTTATCTTGATTCTCCATATCTCTTCACCTTTTATACTTGCTATAATTTTTATAAATATTCCATACCATTCCATTTACTGTCGATAGCGTAAAAAAAACAAATACTATTCCCACTTAATTTCTTCATTAACTTTTTGGTGAATATCTACTCTATTAACAACATCAATTACATTTACTAACCAACCATTTAATGTACAACTTCTGATAAATTCATCAATTCTATTAACTCCATTCATTTCTTTGAGTGTTACAACAACACCAAACCTAACTCCTACGCCATCTTGGGGAGCTAATCGGTTATTTGTCTTTACTTCCATACCCCAGTTTTTATTTTTATAAGAGTCTTTTGGTATCATTCTTTTTGTAGCACTCTCTGCGATATACTTAACATTATCCCATTTTCTAAACTGTTTTCTGGCTTCACCTTCCAAAAGATAATTTCTTTCTCCATCTAATGTGTCTTCTGTATTCTGTTTATCACCCTTAATATCCTTGATTTTTTTATCATCTCCTATTCGACCAAAATGCAAGTTCAATTCTGTATTTGTATAGTCAACACCTTGCAATCTATCACACAATGGAAAATAACACATCGTAGCCTTAGCAATATATGGATACTTATTATCCTTTAGAGGAACTGGAAAATCGTAGTTATAAGTATTCCATTTTTCACTAATATCTGATACCACAAATTTTATTTCATCATCTTTTGTTTGAATAATATCGTTTATATGAATTGGTACAACTCCATGCCCATATAAAGCAACTTCCTCAGGAGTCGGTTTTTCATCCCACCCTCTTGCAGCATCAATAATCATGGCTTTTGCAACTTCCCTATTAAGTCCTAACACATCAATTAAATAAGATAATTTTCTCGCAATCCAAGGTGCAGCATAAGAAGTTCCGGCAACACTCGCAGCCCCTAAAGGTTCACAAACCCCAATGTACTCTTCTTCACTGCCACCATAATAGCACACATCAGGCTTTGCAAAGAAAGATAATACTAATCCTTTACGAGCATATTTAGTAGACAGACCATTCTTACTAACTGAATTTACGACTATACTATTAACAGAATCTGCCGGAGATCCTATTTTTACTATATCTGCACTTGGTTTATTTGTTCCTGCTACAACAAATATTACATTGTTTTCAAACTGAATTTTGTCTAGTGTTGCAGCTTCAGCAGAAATAAAGTTGTCATTAATTTCCTGATTACTACCAAGTGAAATATTCCATACCTTTATATCTGAATTATTTACTACAATACTCTTTATTTTCTTTATTATTGAAAATGAAGAAAATTCAGCGCCTACCGCCACTCCAAAATGCCTAACCTTAAACCTTCCACAGCCATCATCCAACCAAGGATTTAATCTTGCTCCATCAACAATAATGGAAGATACTGCCGTCCCATGATTATAATCTTTTGGATTTTTAGGTATATCTTCTGAAACCATATCATGATATTCAACCCAATCACTAAAATAAACACTTTCATCGAATAAAGTATCTATCACCCCAATTGTCGGTTCAATAGTTGGAGATGGTATAGCCACCATTTTTGTTTGATACTCATTGATAAAATCATCAGGTGATAACCTTGACAAATCAACGGTTGCCATTGAAACAAGATAAGGTGCTTTTTCAAAAAGTAGTTCTACCTGCTTTTCGTCTAGGTAAACAGTTTGATTATCTAAAATTCTGCTACTTAAAATATCTATCCCTAGTCTTTCAAATAATAATTTGGTATCTTTTCTTACGTCATACAAAGTTATAATGCTCTGCTTTACATCTATCGTAGGTAACTCTACCTCAAAAGAATCAATATATGATACATCTGCAATCACTTGTTTAAATATTGACATACTCACAGAGAAGTCTTTAAAAACTCTTGGATTGACAATATTTTTATCTTCAAATATGCTCTTATTAATCTTTCCTTCAAATTTTTGAGACAATATATTTGAAGTATCTGTAATCAACTCTATACTTTTAGTCAAATCATACTCATCAAGAAAATATGTGATGATATGTTTGCTCTTATCTCTATTAAATTTTGCTCCAACAATTGCTTCATTAGAATACGTCCCTTTAAAAAGTCCAGCAATTCGATTACTTTTCGCAACAATCTTATTATAATAAACACTAACCAAAATACCCTCAAACGGTTTTGTTTCTTTATCCCAAAATTCTTTAATCTGGATTAGTTGAGATTTTAATCTTAATAAATGCTCTGTACTGACTTCCACTCTCCCATTCATAGCTACACCACCACGCATACCATTTTTACTGGCTTGCATAAAGCGTTTCCCTTTTAATTCCAAGACATTATTCACTACCTAGTTTCTCCTTCTTTAATTTTCTTGATACTGCACTTTTAGACTCACCTTTTAATTTTTCAATTTCTCTTACAGTAAATCCTTCTTCATGAAGTTGGTTTATATCCTTTTGATCCAAACTTCCTATCAAGCTACTGTATAATCTTTTCAAATAATCATACTCAGAACCAACATCGCTAAATGCAAGTGATGTTTTTATAATGTTTTTTAATTCCCCTGGATAAGGTATTTTGTTTGCTGTCTTTAATATTTTTTTAAATAATCTTGTATCCTTGGATATTCCTTTAAAATTCTTGATGAATGAAGAAAAATAATATTCAGCAACTTCTATTAAATCCTCATCACTATACCTATTGAAATTAATGACAGCATCAAATCTCCTAATTAATGCTTTATCAAAATTTGAATATAGATTAGTTGTTGCAATAAGTACAATCTCTTTATTAAGGTCTGTTAATCTATCTAATTCTCTTAAAATTGTAGATGTTACTCTTCCCATCTCTCTAATATCATTAGAATTAATTCTATCCAGAGCGATAACGTCAATCTCATCAAATAAAACTACTATTTTATTCGCATTTGGAAGCATATTTATTTCTTTAAAGACTTTTATAATATTTTTATTGGTCTGCCCCAACTTACTATCTATCAAATTTTCAAAATCCACTCTAAAAAGAGAGCGATCCAATAATCTTGCAACATTTTTTGCTGCTTCTGTTTTTCCACTTCCCGGTAATCCTTCAAATAAAAATTTATTAATACCAACATTATGATTTACAGCATTAATAATACCTTTTATATCCTCTGTTATTTCAAGCGGTAAATTTAAAGCCTCTAAATTTCTTATTTCAACTTGCTTTAAAAACTCACTTTCAAAATCACTACTTTGTGGTGAATATAAATTTGATTCAGATATTAACCCCATAATATATTCAGATAACTGATAATCTCCTATGCTATCAAAATATCTTGCTATTGCTATAGCCTCATTTCTAAAGGAATTTTCATTCCTTTCCACATGGTATTTTATTAAATTCAAAACATTTTGTTTTTTCATATTTCTATACCTCCTATTTTCTTTATTATATCAAATATCGGGACGCATTTCTATGCTTTCGGGACAAATATTTGTATTTATATTTATATTTATATATTTGAATTTATATTGTCGTTTCTTAATAAAAAAAGAGCAGCTTTTTAAGCCACTCTTGTAGAAAGTACAAAATGAGTTAATTATATTTTTTGTGTTTCCTCATACCAGTTGCAGAACTACTCTTACATCCACGTAGTTTTTTTGAGTCTTCTTTACATATCCTTCTTCATTTTTTTCAAATAAAAAATGCTTATAAAACTGCTTAAAATGCAGGATTTCTATATTTACATCTTTTGTATCAACGCTATAGCTTCCACGTGGCTTGAGAGGATAGAATGAATGTCATTTGAGTGTGTCCGTTCTCGGGAACATATCCACTGCGTTTTTGGAGCTATCGGTAGACGGGAACATATCAATACACCTCATGGATTATTATTTTAGAATGGATTTTAAGTAATCTAATAAATCTGATTTAGTTAGAGGCTCTGCATGACTTAAAATACAATACTTACAGTCGAAACTTTCTATCAAATTTGTTAATGACATTAATTTTTCTTTATCCATATACCCATCATTGTAGAAATCCTCGCTTGTTGAATCTCCCAAGAACAATATTTTTTCCTCAGGAATATAGATAAGCACCGTATCTTCCGAATGGGGTGAAACCGTATGAAAAATCATTGCGGTTATTCCACCGAGATTAAGGGTAAGCTCTTTTTCAAATTGGATATCCGATAGAACGGCAATAATTCTTTTATTATCTACATATTCTCTAGCTAGGCACTCATCATCATTTATCAAAAATTTTATATATGCACTGTCAGATAGTTTGGCTCTTTCCTGTTTCAAAAACTCGTTGGTTTTATGGTGTGCAATGGACAATCCGTGAATTTTATGCATTCCAAAGGTATGGTCCCAGTGCCAATGAGTGATGACAGTAAAATCTGGCTTCTTTAGGTCCTCGATTTCTAGGGATTTATAAAATTCATCAACATGGTCTGCTGAATTTCCTGCATCAATGGCAAGTGCAATTTTATCTCCATTTAAGTATGCCAACATAGGCCTATCAGTTTCTGGTTGATGTGGATAATAAAAGACCCTGCTAGTTATCTTTTTCAGTTCCATTTGCCATCCCACCTTTCTGGTAATAAATCTTTCAGCAACACTTCTTCCATTTCAGGTAATACAATTTGGGTCTCTATATTTTGATTATCTATCTGTGCAATAAACTCTCTGCACCTTCCACATGGTGGAAGTATACTCCCATCTTCAAATACAGCGATAATCCTTTTGATTGCAGTTTCATTGTTCTTTACCATTTCAGCAATAGCTGACTGTTCAGCGCATAAGCCAATAGAACAGGGCAAGTCAATGCATATTCCTGTAAAGATGTTACCGCTATTTGTCTCCAACGCGCACGCAACATGCCCTGAAGTTCCAAAGTTCCGTAACTTTTTATGATTAATTATACTAAAAGCAATTTGATATAATTCTTGTTTATTCATTTTCTTCTCCAATATTATTTAGCTTAATAATACGTTATTCTTTTTTCAAAACACTAAGTTATTCAGTTCACCATCAAGAACTTTTATAGTTTCATTTCTTTCCTTATCCTCTTGATTGTCATATAAAAGTTGTTCAATAAACTCCCATATATCTTCTAGTTTACGTCTAATATGATAGAATAACAAAGCATCCGTATTGATTAAAAAATCTTTGTGTAATTTCAGGTATATGTTCATAAATACATCATAATATGGCTTATCAACAAAAAACATGAGATCAGCTTTTACTGGAGCCAATTTCAAGCCTTCCCAGTCAATTAGAACTAACTGCTCATCCCGTTGCATCAAGTTCCAATTATGAATATCTGTATGGCATAGGGCCATTTTAGGATTACTTCGTCTTAGAATCTCCGACAGTCCTTCAACTCTGTCAATAGATTGTTCAAGGGGTTTTATGTGTGCCCCAAGCAAGCATTTTAAGTCCATGGGAAGACTGGCGCATTCTTTACGCAATACTTGTTTTAGCTGTTTCAGAAATGGCAAACTAAAATCTTCCCTAATTAGTTGCACATATACCTACTATATCAATAAATTTTGAGTTATCATTGACTATATTAGTTGCTATTATCAGAATAGTCGTCGATAACTATATTTTCGTGCAAATATGCAAATAAGTAAAATGATAGTTATGTTATATCATAATAATTGAAAATAATAGAATGCATTTTTCAATGTAATAAGATTAAGCGTTCTCTTAAAGTTAGAGAACGCTTAATTATTTTTAATTTATTGAAATAATTTGTAACTATTGAAAACAGACAAAAATTGTTCATTGGATAATTTATCAAGATCAGTAATATTCGCATGCTTCAGCACCTGTCTTAATTGATTTTTAGTAAAAAGAACATGATATTCCCTGTTTACCCATTTATAAACGAAAAATCTATACTTTTTGTAGTCCTTCTTTAAAATAAATGGTTTATGCCTTTCAAGTACAATCAATACAGAATCTACATTAGGCTTAGGGTGAAAATATGCTCGTGGCACTTTTTTAAGAATTTTTATATCCATTTCCACCATTAACAGCAAACCTAAAGCTCGTTGGGTATTTTGCAACCTTTTAGCAAATCCCCTCTCTACAATAAGGTAGCTATATTTCGCTTGACTATCAAAAGCAATCTTTTTTACAATATCAGTACTAATATTGTAGGGAATATTACCAAATATTTTATAGTCTGTATTTTTAGGAAAGCTAAACTTCAAAATATCCTCATGAATAACTTTTATATTCTGAAAAGGTTCAACTGCTTTTTTCGTGGCATGACATAAACCTTCATCAATCTCTATAGCATTCACCCGTTGACTCATTTCCACAAGTTCCTTGGTAAAATGTCCTTTTCCTGACCCAATTTCTATTATTTTATCTTGTTTATTGATATTCGTATATTTTAATATTTCCTTTACATGCTTTTTAGATGTAATGAAATTTTGCGTATTTTTCGGGTTTTTCTGTTTCATTATAACCTTCTCCTTGCCGGTTATAATGAACTAATCTTAAGAGCTCATTATAACCAATTATTTTTGGTTTGGTTGATAATTAAATCTCTCAATAACAAATATAGAAAACATACCCATACCTTTACCTCCTTTAATTTTTTTCATTATAAATGAGATAAAGTAATATCTACTACTGCAATACATGTACACATATTTAACTCCTCCTTATGCAACTGATTATATCACTTTTAATTTCTCTATTCAATAAAGTTCTGTGCTAATCTACCTCACCCTATGGATTTTTAATACCGAAACATCAAATGTCATCTGTCAAATGCCCTATTTAAAAGGGTCAAAAAACGGTATTTTTTAGCCTGTTTTTGACCCAATTTTCGTACTCAAACCACTACATGTTGTGGTTGACTCCTATTATTCCTTGTCCAAACCACAATACGTCATCAGAATTGCTGCTTCAACGTGGTTCGCATTGTTAAGAGGCGTGTCGGGTGCTGTTAGTTATATTGTATATTTACTTTTTATCCTTGTCAATTTCAACCTCAAGTCCAGATTTAAACACTACTTTTAAATTTTCTTCATAAATTACTATCTTATCTATAAGTTTCCTCACCAATTCTTCATCATAACTTTCTATTTCTAATTCTTGATTGTCTAAAAACTCTTCTAATTCCTTTAGCCTGCTTTGTTCATTCTTCTCTTCCGCCATTTCAAGGAGTATCTTTTCTTTTTCATTTCTTAACTCTTCCACCCTTTCTACAAGGTCTGTGTAATCTTTCTTGGCATTAGCTACTTTTAAAAGCTCTTCTTGCACTTTCAACATTTCTTTATCTATTTCTTCTATCTGGCCACTTCCATCACCTGTGATGGCTTTTTCTATATTTTCTTTTATTATTTCTTTTAATTCATTGCTTTCAGATATAAGCTGATTGATGGCTTTTACAACTGCTTCTTGTAGGTCGTCTTCTTTAATAGTTCTTGCATGGCAGGCATCTGGTCCATGGGTTACTCTTGTGCAACATCTCCAAACAGTATATTTCTTTCCCCTGTTATTCCAAGCAATTCTTCTGTAAATATCCCCACATTCAGAGCAATAGACAATGCTTGAAAGTGCGTATTTGCTGGAATAAATTCTTCTTTTCCCTTTGCCACTTACCATATTAGATCGTCTGTACATTTCTTCTCCAACTCGCATGAAGATTTCTTTTGGTATGATGGCTTCATGGCTATTTTCTACATAATATTGAGGTGCTATTCCATCATTCTTTACCCTTTTCTTATTTAGAAAATCTACGGTGTATGTTTTTTGTAAGAGGGCATCCCCCATATATTTCTCATTAGTTAATATTTGATTGAGGTTCGATACATGCCACTTCTTATTTCCTGCTCCATTTACTATCTTGTCTTTTTCAAGTCCTACCTTTATATCTCGTAGGCTTGCTCCTTCCAAGTATTCTCTGTAGATCCTTTTTATAATTTTTGCTTCTTCAGGAACTATGACAAGTTTTCCGTCTTCGTCTTTTGTGTAGCCTAAAAACCTATTATGATTTACTTGGACTTGCCCTTGTTGAAATCTATATTGAAATCCTAACTTTACATTTTGTGATAAGGACTGACTTTCCTGTTGTGCAAGAGATGCCATAATGGTAAGGAGAACTTCTCCCTTGGCATCCATGGTGTTGATGTTTTCTTTTTCAAAATAGACTGGGATGTTGTTTTCTTTTAGTTTACGAATATATTTTAAGCAGTCTAGGGTGTTTCTGGCAAACCTCGATATGGATTTAGTAATGATGTAGTCAATATTTCCTTCCATGGCTTCTTCAATCATTTTATTAAAGCCAGCTCTTTTCTTAGTATATGTTCCACTGATTCCTTCATCAGAAAAAACTCCTGCAAATTCCCAATCTGGATTTCTCTTAATATAATTTGTGTAGTGGTCTATTTGAGTGTCATAAGAAGTTGCCTGTTCATCGCTGTCTGTCGATACCCTTGCATAGGCAGCTACTCTTAGTTTCTTCTTTTCTGATTCCTTGATGGAATTTCCTTTTTTCTTCTTAGCTGGTATGACTATAACCTTGCTATTCATCATCTATCACCTCGATTAAATTGTACTGGTGCCTTGCTCGTTCAAAGGGATTTAGTGGTAAAGCTCCTTCCTCTTTATATCTAAACTTGCAGGGAACTTTAATAATTTCTTCTTCCTTTTCCCAAACTCGTCCCATAGCTACTGCCCTTTCCTTTAACATTTGTCCTGCCTTTTCAAAACTTTCTCTATCTATTAACTTGGGATAGATATCATTTCCTAAGTACTTTTTATTGGTTAGGATTCTTTTAACGCTGGAGTTATTTTTCTGTAATCCTGCAAGTTCTGCCGACTTTATAAGGGCATTTCCAGCAAGATAGTTTTTAAAGATTTTTCTTATATTTTCCGCTTCTTTTTCTTGAATTTCTAATCTTCCGTCTCTTATGGTATAGCCATAGCATAACCTAGACATCCTTTTTCACTTCCTCTCTTAGTACAAGTCCACACTTTAAATGAAAATCAAGAGTCTCTCTATTGACAACTTGAATGTGGTCAATGATTTCTTCAAACAAGTCCCCTTCAAAGTGATCTATCATTTTACTTTTATCTAAAATTCCTATTAGTTTTTCAAGTTCTCTTATTTCTTCATCATTTCCAAGGATGGCTTTTTTACTTCTTTCCTTTTCTTTGAGTAGATAACTTTCTTCACTTGAAATTTCACTGCTTTCTTTTGCGTAAATACTTGCATCTAAAACGCCCGAAGTTATTAGTTTGCTTAGAACCTCTTTTCTTTCCTTTAGTTTTTCTAAGCCTTCTTTTATTTTATTTATCTTAGCAACTTCTCCCTTGCTGTCCACACTCTTTAAGGATTCTAAAAGCGGTGTAAGGATACTATCTTTTCCAAAGATTAGCTTGTTAACTAAAGTTACAAAAGCTAGTTTTATGTCCTTGTCTTTAATAAACTTCATAGAACACTTATTAATATCTTTTAGGTGTTCCCTACAAGTCCAAGCTATATATTTATCTTTGCCATTATAGTGATGTCTTCTTTTAAAGCTTGAACCACACTCGCCACACTTTATTTTCCCCGATAGGCTATATCTATTTTGATATCTTTTGGTGTTTTTCCCATTTCCTTTTGCTATAGCTCTAAGCCTTATTAATTCTTGTACTTTGCCAAAGTCCTCTCTACTTACTATGGCTTCATGGTTGTCTATTATCTTATACTGGTCTTCTTCTCCATTGTTTTTATGTCTCTTGTAAGTATCGTCTGTATAGGTCTTTTGGTAGATGACATCGCCTATATATTTTTCATTTTTTAAGATTCCATTTATAGTTGACCCATTCCAGCTTGCTCCTTTTTGTCCTTTAATCTTTCTTTTATTTAGGTTATCTGCTATTTTGTGAGTTCCCTTACCTGAGAGATACTGTTCAAATATTTCTTTTATTATTTTTCCTTCTTCTTCATTCACTACCATCTTTCCGTCTATATTCTCATAGCCATAGGGTGGGCTTGATATGATAAAAGTTCCATTTTGAAATCTCTTCTTTATGGACCACTTATTATTTTCTGAAATAGACCTGGACTCACTTTCTGCAAGGGATGAAAGTATGGATAACATCAACTCGCTTTCCATGGTTCTTGTATCAATGTTTTCTTTTTCAAAATAGATACCAATGTTTAAATCAAGGAGTCTTCTTACGATTTCCAAACAATCTGTCGTGTTTCTTGCAAGCCTTGAGATGGATTTGGTTAGGATAAAATCTATTTTTCCGTCTTCACAGTCTTTTAGCATTTTTAGAAGACCATCTCTACATTCTTTCTTGGTTCCAGTGATGCCTTCATCAAAGTATAAACCTGCAAAAGTATATGAATTGTTCTCTGCTATCATCTTTTCGTAGTGTGCCTTTTGCGTTTTAAGACTCACAAGCTGAGCATCTTCATCTGTCGATACTCTTGCATAGGCAGCAACTCTTAATATGGATCCTTCTTTTTGATTTGCTTCTATTTTTGTTATCTTTTTCATCCATTCAACCTCCTTTCTGCTAGTGCTATATTCCCGTACAAGTGAGTATTTATCAAGTCTTATAGCAATAATTCTGAAAGAATAGGTTTGAATTTTTTTATGTTTTCTCTCCTGATTTTCCTATATTCTTCAAGGCTAATTTCATCTAAAAGAAAGAGATCTTGAATGAATTTATCCGATAGATAGAAATTAAGCTCTGCCTTTAAATCTCTTTCAGTGTATTCAGTTTTTATAACTTCTTTTTCAACTTCAAACTTTTCTACTCTCATACTCCACCTCCTATATCACAGGCAAAGAAATTAAGGCTATTTTTAACCTTAATTTTCTTTCCTCTATATTCCTTAGGACAAAAGGAGTGTTTTTGAGTAAAAATTAAATAATTAAAAAATTTAGATGAAAAAAGACCTATCAGTATTCCTGTACGAATACCATTAGGTCAAATATAATATTTGATTTTTATGTAATGATTCTGTTCTTTAAGGAGGGTCTAAAACTCTCACTATTTGGATACAATTTAATGCTTTATTTTTAGAATGAATTTTTGTGATTTTGCACATCCCTTTTTAAAAGTATTAAAAGGTATGTAAAATATTGATTTTTATCTACCAATATCAGATGAGTATTCTTTTCCTATAAGGTTTTCTGTTTTTCAGTCTTCATGTATGCTTGTAAGTTCAAGGAACAAAAAAAGAGGACTCCTGCTCTTGGGCATGGTTAGTCCTCTAGAATGAAAAAAACTCTTTCTAATAGTAATTGTATTTAATTTTTTAACTGAGTTATCTAACTTGTAAATAGCGTAAACCAAAGAAAAAAGGTAAATGTACTTTAATTATATTTATTTTCATATTTCCCTCCATTCTTTTAAATAAACCCACTTATTATTCATTACTTGAATTTTTCAAACTAATTTTATCCATCCTATTTAATTCCCCAAACATCATTACTACACCAGCTATTATCATAATTAAATCTACAAGTGGTTCTGCAAACCATACTGCTTTAACTCCAAATATCATTGGTAAAACAATCATGGCAGGTACGAACAAAAATAACTGTCTTAGCATTACTATTATGCCAGCTTTTTTAGCATTTCCTATTGATTGGAAGAATGTTATAGTCATTACCATTACTCCATATAGGATAAAGATAGAATAAAATAATCTAAAGTTCCCTATCCCTTGAGTTATAATACTTTCTTCTACTCCAAATAAGGAAAGTATATTCTTTGAAAATGCTAATGCTGGTATCCAAAATATTGATGCAAGAATTAATCCTCCGATAGAAAATACTTTCATAGCTTCTTTTACTCTGTCGTATTTTTTCGCTCCAAAGTTTGTACCAACTACAGGTTGTAAACCTTGACTCATTCCCCAAAGTGGAATGAATGAAAAGGCATATATTCTAAGTGTTGCTGCCATCAAGATAGCATTTGTATCTCCGCCATATTTAAATGACATTTTATATAGCATTGTTTGTTGAATCATAAATAAAATTTGCATCATCATAGCAGATGACCCTACGCCAAACATTTCTTTTTTTATTTCCTGATCAGGTTTGATTTTATTTATTTTTACTGCTTTACTTTTATATTTGAAGTAATGGAGTGTTATTATCGCTTGAACAAATTGTGCTGTAATAGTTGCAAGTGCAGCCCCTTCAATTGCATATTTTCCCATTAATTTCATTAGAATGGGATCAAGAATTATGTTTAAAAAAGCCCCTAGCCCCATAATGAGCATTGCTTTTTTCATTAATCCTTCTCCACGCATAACCATGTTTGCGGACTGCGTAAAATTTACAAAGATGGAACCGATAAAGATTACTCTTAGGTATCTGATACCATAAGCTTTGATCTCACCTGTTGCTCCGACCATATCTAAAAAATGTGGTGCAAGTAGTATTCCGCCAACTGTTATGATCGCCGAAAACAAAATCACCCAGAAAATAAGGTTGCCCATAATTTTATCTACGGTTTTCTGATCTCCTTTACCGATTGCTCTTGAAAGTACAGAAGCAGAACCTACACCAAGTAAAGTTGAAACACCGCTGTTAAAAAAAGTAAGTGGCATTGCAACGCCGCAGGCAGTCATTGCTGTCTGTCCTATAATATTTCCTGCAAAAATTCCATCCATTAGTGGATAAAGACCTATTACTATCATTCCTATTACAGCAGGGATAGATAATTGAAAAAGTAAATCTATGGGTCTTTTTGTTAATAATTGTTCTTTCATATCTTGTTTCATAAAATTACCTCCTTTTTTCATCCATATTTTTTAAGCAAATTTTAAGTTTGATCGAAGAATTCCCTGATTTTTTCCATATCCTTTTTATCTTTAATACCATGCCATTTGACTTTTCAATTCTCCATAAACATAAAATAATCACAACAGGATTCTACTAATTCCGGGTTATGTGTAATAATAAAAATAGTTTCCCCGCCCTCTTTAAGCCTCATCATTTCATTAGAAACTTCTTTCATATTCATAAAATCAAGACCACTTGTAGGCTCGTCAAAAATTAAGATTGATCTATTACTCAAATTTAAATCTTCCACTTTTCAGATTGTTTTCTGATTTCAATAAAATCCTTATAAATTCCATGTTTAGATGCAAGTTCACTATGTGTTCCTACTTGTTTTATAACACCATCTTTTAAAACAACTATCTGATCGGCATTTTTTACAGTAGAAAGCTTGTGTGCAATTACAATAACAGTTTTGCCTTTTAATAAGTTTTTCAAAGCAATCAATAATTCTTTTTCATTTTCTGGATCTACGCTTGAAGTTGCCTCATCAAGAACTACAAACCTACTCGGTTTTAACATGGCTCTTGCAATAGAAATTCGTTGACGCTCACCACCCGATAGGTTTGAACCCCCTTCTTGCAAAACAGTATCATAAGCTTGTGGCAATTTCATAATAAAATCATGGCACTGAGCTTTTTTGGCAATATCTATCATTTCTTCATCTGTTGCATTTGGATTACCAAACTTAATATTGTTTTTTATGGTATCATCAAAAAGATACACGTCTTGAAAAACAAAGCTAAAATTTGAAAGCAATTCATCATACTTGTACTGTTTAATATTTAGATTTCCAACTTTTACTTCGCCAGAATTTACATCCCAAAACCTCGCCATTAAATTGCAAAGTGTTGTTTTACCACTTCCTGAAAATCCAACAAGAGCAGTTGTTTTTCCATCTGGAACAAGCATACTTAGATTATTGAAAAGATTTTCTTTTCCATAAGAAAATGAAATATTGTTCATTGATATTTCTGCTTTATCTACTTCTGTCATTTCACCTTCTTCAATTACAGGTAAATTTCTTAAATTTATAACAGTATTAAGATTTCGTACAGCAACACCCTTAATACTCTGCATGCTTCCTGCTAATTCAAATCCAGAAAAAACAACAAAACTCATAACAATTAATATAATAGCTTTAGTAACTTCAATATCCCCTGATAAATATCTTATTATAGAACTAAAAATTATCACACAAATGCCAAGTTTAAATACTAACAAGAATAAAAACTGTGTTGGAACTAAAATTTTTTCTACAGCAAGGAAACCTTTGCGACTTTTTGTAATACTTTCGTTTAGTTCCTTAACTGTATTTTTATCTTTTCCAAATGCTTTAGTTATTCCTATCCCATTTACATACTCAAGCATTTTTTCACTTAAATCCAATTTAAGTCCTAACAATCTCTCTGTTAGTTGATCTGTGCTTTTTTGTGTGAATAAGTTTACTAAGGTTCCAACAATCAAAGTCAACAATATAATTATAGCTGTTGCAAAATCATAAGGTAGTATGAAAATAACCATAATTAGTGTCTGTATTGTACCTACAAGCATTTGCTCAATAATAAAAACTCCTATTGTTTCAAGTTCACCTATAACAGTTGACAATGCTCCTGCTATATTCCCTAAAGAATTTGTGCTGAAATATCCCATGTTTACATTTTTTAAACGATCACCAATATATAATCTATTTTCTGCTCCTAAATTGTACGAAGCAATGTATTTGTTTTTATCAGCCAGATATCCAAATATAATTTTTCCCACCACACTTATAGCTGCAATAATAAAAACAATATACACATCTTTCATTAAAATGCTTTGGTTCGTGAATATATTTTCACAAATTTTGGTCAAACATAATAGAATTGCACCTAAAGAAACTCCTTCAAATACTCCCTTAAATACATCAAAAATAAGCATTTTTGTTATTTTATTTGAATATGACCCTGACACCTCATATAAAGTTTTTATCAATTCTCTCACTTTATATCACCTCGATTTCTTTAGATTCTGTATATACATCCCACATTTTTTTGTATCTCCCATTTAACTCTAGTAATTGTTTATGAGTGCCTTCTTCAATTACTTCTCCATTATCCACCACAATTATTTTATTTGCATTTACAATTGTAGATAACCTGTGAGCTACCATAATCACTGTTTTATCTTTAATTAACTTATCAATAGACTGTTGAATAACTGATTCATTGTCAGGATCAGAATATGCTGTTGCTTCATCAAGTAGTACAATAGGACTATTCTTTAAAAAACACCTAGCTATTGCAATTCTTTGCTTTTCTCCTCCAGAAAGATTTGCTCCTCCCTTTCCTACAATAGTTTCATATCCATTTGGTAGGCTCTTTATAAAATTATAGCAACTCGCTTTTTCACAAGCCTCTTTAATTTCATCCATACTCGCATCTTCCTTCGCCATCTTTAAATTTTCTAATATTGTTTTATTAAAAAGAAAGTTTTCTTGCGACACATAGCTAACAAGCTCCATATTCTGTTTTAAAGGCAATTCGTTCAAATTTGTTTTTCCAATTAAAATTTCTCCATTAGAAACATTCCAAAATCCTGCGATTAGTTTTGTAATAGTAGACTTTCCACTACCTGAATTTCCAACGATTGCAGTTAACTCATTTTCATTTGCTCTAAACGAAATATTATTTAATACATTCTTTGACTCTTCATATGCAAATGTAACATCTTTAAACTCTACATCATAAGATTTTATGTCTCTTACTTCTTCTCCTCTTTTTAAGTTAGGAATTTCCATTATCTTTTTTATTTCTTCAAATACAACTTTTATATTTGCTATTGTTTCCATATGACTCATAGCTTTTATTAATGGTTTATATGAAGCATATGATAGCAATATACACATGATAAGAGTCCCTACTTCAACACTACCCTTCATAAAGAAATACAAGGAAGCTGGTAAAACGAATACCATAGTTGACGGGATAGTTTCCATAGTTGCTGTCATTGAAAAACAAACACTCAAGTACCAATCAAGCATTGCGTTCTTATTTTCTTCAACAGTCTTTCTAAATTTCCCAAATGATGATGCTGATTTATTAAATGCTTTTATAACTTTAATACCATTTACATATTCAACCATTGTCGTATTCATAGCTTTAGCTGCTTCTTGATATCTTTTAGATTTTTCTTCATAACCTCGCATCATTAACATTGAGAACAATAATCCCAATGGAATTGTAAGTAAATTTGCAATTCCTATTCTCCAGTCCATTATAAAAATTGTTATGATCAATACTATAGGAATGAATATATTAGCAATAACTTCTGGAATCACATGAGCAATCGGTTTTTCCATTTTATCAAGTGTTTCCACCATAAATTGAGACCACTGTCCGCTGCTCTTTCTTTCAACTTCTCCCATAGAAATTTTACTTAATTTGTCAGCTAATAACTTTCTTTTATCTTCAATAATTCTGTAGGCAAGATTATGAGAAATAATAGTAGATATTTCATGAAATAATATACTTGCCAAAAATCCCAAAAATACAGCAAAAATATATGGATAATAATTATTTAAATTTGCATTTTTTGCAACCAAGTTATTAATAATGGCTGCTACAGAAAAATAAGGTATTACACCAAATCCTACTCCTACTATCGCAATGAATACAGCTGCGAAAATCTTGCTTTTATGTCCCTTTAGAATATCCATCTTTTACCTTCTTTCATAAAATCTTTTTATTCTGCCATCACAAATCTCCAATAATTTATTACATGTACTATCAATCAATTCATTATCATGCGTAACAATAAATATAATTTTATTATTTGAAAATTCTTTAATGACTTTGCTTATTTCGAGCATATTTGTATAATCAAGTCCACTCGTTGGTTCGTCCAAAATAATAATTTCTCTATCCATTAACATCCCTAATGCTACAGAAAGTCTCTGCATTTGACCTCCTGATAAGCACATAGGATGACGATTATCTAATTTTTTAAGATCTAATTTTTCTAGAATATTATTTATTTGCTTTTCATCTATTTTAGAATCAAATAAACTAAATTCATCTCTTACAGATTCCGAAAAAAACTGATGAATTACATCTTGCATAACCATATAACAAAGTTTTCTTCGTTTTTTATATTTTATGGGACTTCCTTTATAGCTTATTTTCCCTTCGTTTTCTTTCAACAGTCCACACAAAATTCTCATTAATGTTGTTTTTCCTTGACCATTTTTACCTGTTATTGCAATAATATCTCCCTTGTTTCCAGAAATATTTATCTTATCCAAAATTTTTTGTTTCTTATTTTCATATTCTAAATTTGAAACTACAAAGTCATCAGATTCACAAAATGTGACAGGATTTGCAAAATCATCATTTTTCTTTCTTACAAAAGTTCTAAGTCCCAGTTTCTTTCGTGATTCGTCAGTAATTGAAGAAAATTCCACATTTGAAAAAACATATTCTATTTTTCCGTCTTGTAAATAAATAGCTCTATCAATTAAATCCATTAAATAATAGAGTCTATGTTCAGAAATAATAATTGTCTTACCCTGAGCTTTAAGATTTATAAGCATCTCTCTTATTCTTTCAATGCCATACTCATCAATATTTGCAGAGGGTTCATCAAACACATATACATCTGGATTGGTAGCATAAATAGATGCAATAGCAAGTAATTGCTTTTCTCCACCTGACATCATAAAAACATTTCTGTTTTTTAATCGTTCAATTCCC
Source organism: Finegoldia sp. P3-F-LR (assembly GCF_052932165.1). NCBI lineage: Bacteria > Bacillati > Bacillota > Tissierellia > Tissierellales > Peptoniphilaceae > Finegoldia > Finegoldia sp. P3-F-LR. Next base: position 29,416 of record NZ_JBRFJE010000006.1, read on the forward strand.
AAATCACGTACTACTTTAAAAACTTGTCTTTTTATTTTATCAGGGTTTTCACCTAAATTTTCTAATCCAAATGTTAGTTCACTATCTGAATCTAAATTAAAAAACTGTGTTTTGGGGTTTTGAAAAATTGTTCCCACTTTTTCAGAAATTTCATATATCTTCATTTGTTTTGTGTTTATCCCATTTATAAAAATATTTCCTAATAAATTTCCCTCTAAAAAATGAGGAATCAATCCATTGATTAATTTTGTTATAGTTGTTTTCCCAGAACCAGATTTTCCGCATAATAAGATAACTTCTCCTTGATTAATCTTTATTGAAATTTTCTTTAACTGTTCTTCTAAGCTTCTCTTATAGGAATATGAAGCTTCATTTATATTAATCATGTTTCGTACCTCTTATAAAAATAACTTGAACTTTACATTAAAGAACATCAGAATACATAATAGAATAATTATTAGATCCCAAATGTTAAATCCAGCATCATCCATAAAAGTCTTTCTTGCAGGATTTTCTATCCCTCTTACTGTAATAGCCTGAGCTAATTCATCTGCGGTATTAGAAGCTGTAACTATTAAAGATATTAGTCCTAATTGTATCTTTTTAAATCCAGTCACGCCTCTTATTTTTATTGCATCTGAGATTAATATTTTTTCTTCTCTTAAAGATGGAAAATATCTGATGCCTATTGCTAGAGAAATAATTAGGCTTTTTGGAAAATGCATCATTTTTAAGGCATACATAATATTTCGTATAGGATTAGTTTTTACAAGAATTTGACCAACTAAAAAAATCGGTATTAACTTAGGAGCATGAATCACCAATAATCCAAAATGTGCTGATATGACATCTGGTAGAATCGGCAAAACAAAATATTTCAATCCCTGTAATAATACAAACATAGATAATGCCTTTAAAGATATTTTAACAAGTCCCATAAATGACGCTATATTAGCAACCATTAAAAGAATAAAAAAATCTAATTTTAAGCTATTATTTGCAAAGCTAATAATACTAACTGAAATCAAAAAAATGATTTCAGTTAGTGGATTTAGCTTTATAATGCCTCTTACAATACCCTCCATTTACATAATTCCAGCTTTCTCAAAACGTTTTTTGAACATTGCTTTACCTATATATGCACCAATGACTCCTCCAATAAATGCAGTAATGATCATCCCGATAAGTGTTGGAATTGAAATTAAAGTTTGTAATTTATTTACATATTCTGGACTCATTCCCATTTTAATAATAGATTTCATATAAGATTCTTGGAACAACCACATAGGCAATGGTGAGCCAATCAACCCAATGCAAATCAATCCTGAAGATACTATTACGCTTTTTTGACTTTTATATCCCAAAATTTTTCTAGTAATTTCTGCTAAAACTCCTGCAATAACGCAAGTTATGACAATTGTAAAAGTGCATTCTCCTATAGCAAAATATATAATCCCTGTAATTGCTATCAAAAGTAAAGCCGTTCCTGGTTTTGGCACCTTAGAGACCAACAACATGTAAATAAAATTACATATTATGCCTGTCATTGCTGGCCATAATAACCAAAGTATCGGTGAAAGTATTGGAATAATCATTACCGCCATGGATAATGCCATATAAATCACTGAAAAAATGCCGATGTTAACTAAATCTTTTGTTTTTAATTTTGTTTCATTCATTTGAATACCTCCTTTTAAATTTTTATATTTATTTACCAGTTGCAATATGATTGATTCAAAATAATCTTTACTGGTAAATTTTTCTTATTTTTGTTTACTTTCCATAAAACGCAGAAAATCGGGATTAACCCGATTTTAAAATTTATTATTTTTAATTTTATATTATGTTTTCATTTAATAATCCTCCTCCAACCAAAATTCATTGCTGCCTCCATCATATCGATAAAATTCAAGGCTTCATTATATGAATACCTATGTGTGATTACCTCAAATAAAGGTGTACATGCCATTGTATAAAGAACATGAAGTTCATCATCATTCAAATCATTTACTTCAATCTTTTTTTCTTTAAGAACCTCGATCAATTTCTTAGCACCCTGCACTTCAAGATTCACTAAATCATGACGAATTGATTCAAATTCCGTACCCTGAGAACAGTTAAACAGAAGATTAACTATAGGATCGTTTTGGTAAATAAACTCCAATAATTCCCTATTACTATCATCAGATTTTTCTCCAAAAGCTTGTAAACCATTTACTTTAATTTCTTCAATCGCTTGATTTGTCAATTCTTTACTTCTTCTGTATAAGTGATTAAGTATAGGACTTACAAGTACCTTAAAAATATCTTCTTTAGATTTAAAATGCTTATATATTGCACCAGGTGTAATTCCTGCATTTTTAGCAATAGTGCGAATAGAAGCCTCTTCGAATCCATGCTCTGTAAACTCGCTTTTTGCACTTTTTAATATTTTCTTTATTGTAACATCTTTGTCTCTCAGTAAGTTTCACCTCCCAAATTAAGATAACACCGTTTACTTTATTTTAGCATATGAAGTCAATAATCGCTATCAAATAAATATATTCACACTTTGTTATGTATCGTTTACCTTAATTTAAATATAAAAAATAAGCCTGAACCATAAAAATAGCACAGGCTTTTATCTATTTACTATTAAATTAATTTATTTACTCTTTTCTGAATAGCATAATAGTCATATCCAGCATTAGTTAACCTTCTTTTTCTTTCTTCTCCATTACCCCATTTTCCACTTATAACCTCTCTAGCTAATTGGTCGATTGTCTTACCAACTGGATATACCATCTTGCCATTTACATCGAATACTTTTAATCCAAATCTATCGGCACATCTTTTGGCATTTTCTAAATTCTTAAATGCTCCTTTCTGACTTTTAGAATCAGACCAAGATTTTCTAACTCTATATAGTCCACCTGTTGGTTTACTAACAGTATTATCGCCTCTTAGTCTTTTATTGACTTCTCTTGCAATATATGGAAACTTGTTGCCAAGATATGGACCAGGACAGTTAGTACTTTTATACCATTCGTGTTTTTGAAGAACACCATCCTTGCCTCCAGTATAGGTACAAGGATAGATTCCATTTCTCCTACAAATATCTGTAACTAAATCAATTAGTCTATTTAAAACATAATCAGAAACTAACCACTGAGGTCCTCTCGTAGAGTTCCCTACTTCAATTGTGACTGCTCGGTTGTCACACCAGGAAGATGAGGTTGTCCAGGCTCTGTTAGATTCATCTACTCCTAAAACAATGACTCCATCGGACCCTAAATTGTAGTTAGCTGATGCACGTCTTGACCTTGGCACAAATATCCCAGCAAGATTTCTACCATTTATAACCCCTGCTGCGTGGTGGATTGCTATTTTTGTTATCTTTTGATTCCTTCTACCGCTATGGTTGGGTGAGAGAATGGTTGCTTGTACTAATGGACTATTACTCATTTATTTTTCCTCCTTGAATTGTTCTAATACTCTTTTTAATTTTTCTGGTACTGGCAAACCTAGTGCTACAGAGTTTTCTAAGATAGAAAGCCCTTCATTTGCTATATAAAAAAAGATGATGGCTGTTCTTATCATAGTTCCATCACCTTTAATTAAATTTACATCACATAGGTTTGCGATACCTACAACTATAAAAATCATTATCTTTTTAGCTATCCCTTTAAATCCTATGGATGAGGATAGCTTTCTTTCGACCCCTGCTCTTAAAACTCCCGTCAAATAGTCGGCTATTACAAAAGCAAGTAATGTGTAAATAAATGCATCTACACTTCCAAGATAAAATCCCAACCATCCTCCGATAGCTGTAAAACATACTTTTAGTATTTCTAAAAACTTATTCATTTTATTCCTCCTCTGTTAAGGTATATGTTATTTTCATTGTCTTATCTGCCGTTTTTAATATTGGACTTGATAGGTTATTAATTGTTCCAAGGTATGGGGTATGAAGATAAAGACATTTATATAGAGTTCCAGAATTTGATCCGTATCCAATCCTAAAAGGACCAATTTCAATTGTTGGAGTTCTTATATATCTAAATGATGCTCCTGAATAATCTTTTCCATAATTCTTAATGATTCTACCATCTTTGGTAATAGTAAAATCATATCCTAATATATGGTCTCCCCACTGATACATGTAAGAGTAAGTGCTCGATCCTTCCGTAAAATCAGATTTAAATCCTAATTCCATAAATGAAATATCTACTGGATTATTGATGTTGATTTTATAAATTCTATTTCTGTCTCTATTTATTGCATAAAGGTATCCATCCTTTATCACGCTTCCTATGGATCTGTATACACTACTCGAATCTTCACTTGGGTACGATCCTAAGTCATACAATCTAATATCGTTTAAATCCCACTGGTCTACTTGTGTAGAATAATCGTCTTTTTTTATTTTCACTCTTCTAATTAATCCACTATTGTAGTTGGATTTAGTTAGAAATCCATACCAATATCCGTCTTTACCATCATAAAATCCACCATCATACCAATAGTAAAAATCACCATAATATTCTGTTAGGTCGATTGTGATTTTCTCCATTTCCTGAAATCTAGGACCTAGAACTGAATCCGTTAATCCGATACTTGAGTAGGCTTCTTTAAATTTAACAATATCAAGTGTCTTATTTTCTCTTGGCCATAAGGATATAAAAGTATTATCTTTAGGATTTCCTTCAACCATCCCTATATATGCTCTTTGTATATCTTTACTGACATCATAGTATGTCCTGTTTAGTAGTAAGCATGCATTCCTATTAAAATTATTTCCATAATAAAATCTTCCTGCTTTGTAATGTGTCAAAGCTAGTGAAGATATTCTTCCATTAGCTTGTGATGTAGAAAAATCCCAAACAAACTTATATCCATTTTCTAATGGTATAGATTCTGTTAAATTCGCAGAACCCCTTAAAGGATTATCTGTAGAATTCACATTGTTAGATGCATAACCAATGATTGGATTATCTGATGGTGGAATTATTTTATCTCGATCTTCTTCTAATCTATTTTCATATAGCAATATTCCTCCATAAAGTTTGTTTGCAATTGGAAATATTTCGTCTTTGTATTCTACTTCTCCACTTTGATGAATTGGATACATAAGACCTGACGGGTTTAGTCTTAATATATCTGGGACTGCATTAGTTATTAAGTTTTCATCTTCATATATCTCCTTCGTATTTGTCCTCACATCAGTTAGTTCAATGACTGATTTACCCTTGAGCATTTTCTTCCTCCTTATCTTTAAATTCTGTTGTAATTTCTTCTTTATATTTTCCAAGCATTAATCCTTGATATTTAAATCTTCCTACCTTTTCATTAAATACTAGTGGCCTTGGGACTTGTCTTTCTACTTTGTATTCAGCCTTCAACTTCCTAAGTAGAAATGAATGACTAAGTTCTATTCTCTTCCAGGATTCATCAATCTTAATCTTTCCATCCCAAGCCTCCGTAGAACCTAAGGATTGACCAGATATAGCTGCAATAGCATTATCTTTTCCAATCATTGCTTGACCAGACTCAAGCCTAATTAATACCGAGAAGTTGTTCATCGTCTTTTCCTGAAGTTTAGTTAACGGATAAAAAAGATTTAGAATATGGTCACCACTTAAGTAGGTTTCTTTTGGAATGTGATGTTCTATTTTCGTATCATTAAAAACGTAAGTAACAACTAGCCTTGTTGGTATTTCTATGTTTTCAATAAAGTCTAATTCTTCTACTTCCTCTTTTTCTTCATACTTTGGAGGATCATAGGATTTTCCATCTTTATTTAATACCTCTACTTGCTTCTTGACACTCCTTGAAATCTTTCTTGTCTTTTCTTCGGTATCACAGATGATATTTAACAAGATAGATGCATTAAAAATTGCCTCTGTTTCTTTATTAGAGGCAAATTCTATACGAATTATCGGCGTGTCTGTGGTAGAAAGATTAAAGGCAGAATAATTTGAATAGGCATGAACTACCAACTTTTCCGATTCAATCTGATTTAAAAGTCCTACTATATTTTTATCATTCTTGCTTTTGGCCTTTGATAGATATGGATTCTTTCCAACTCCTAAAATCCTGTGCTTACCATTTATCTTGTACTCTATGTCAGTAATAAGCCCTTCAATCTTTTCTTCTGGATAAGAAATAGCTATCCTATCTCCAACATCAAGACTTGGGTCTCCTATAGTTACCATATCAAAGGGTGTGTGGTGAATCTTACAAATTTCAGTAAGAAGAGCCTCACACATTCTTTTTCTTTTTTCTGGAAGTCCTAATTGCATTAAAGGATTTATTCCAAGATTCATAGTTAACCCATCATCATTTTCTAAAGAATAGTATTCAGCTATTTTAGTCTTTGCATTTGTTGAGTTGATGGCTGTATATCTTGTCTTAAAATCTGATATTGATGAAGAAAATCTTTCTCTTGTTTTAATTTCAGTCGATATGCTTTCTGCATACTTTTTTAAAACTAATTTACCATCACGAGAAACCCCAGCAAAAGCACCAAGAGTCGATGCTATATAGTGAATAAAGTCCCTGTAAGTTTCTATATCATGGTCTTGATAAATTGCCAGAACTTCCTCTCCATTTACAAAAGCTTTTACCTCATCTTCTGTCATTCCCAATTCTACCTTGCACTTCTCACATGAAAGACTTAGTAGTTGAAAGGCTGTACCAAAGGTATCTGTTACTGGGAAATTCTTATCAAATCTAAGCATATAATCATAGCCTTTTAGTTCTAAAATTTTCTTAGACCTATTTGCTTCAGTGACATCAAAGATTCCCATTGGTATGGTTTCTATCTTTTTATTTTCTAGTTCTTGATGATAGAAAAGTTCTAATTTGGAATCCTCTAAAGAATACCTATCTATATTTGAAAAAAGGCTAATTCCAAACTCTCCAGCATAAACTGTCCCTATTTCAAGTTCAGAAGATCCAGAGCATGAACGATGAATGTATCCAGACCCTTTAAGAATATCTTTATTAGTAAATGGAATGATTGTTTCGTCTTTTAAGATGATATTTCCCGTCCAGTAAAATTTACGAGAGTTCTTTTTTATAACTGTTTTATATTCATTGCTTGTTGGATACATTAGTACTCCTCCAATGAAATAGATACTTCCCACAATCCTTTATAAGAAGTATCTTTTATTAGTTTGACTTGAAACTTGTCTATATACATTTGTGTCTCTTTTAGTTCCAATGTTTCTGTATCTAAGAATTTAACTTTAAGATTAGACTTGTTAGCAAAATTGCTTAAAGTCTTTACAAGTTTAGGACTACAAGAAAAATCTACAGAAATACTTGCTACTTTGTTTCTAACAATATCTCTCTGAATAGTTCCTGCCTCTGTTTCTCCTCCAGTATCTGCCTCTATGTCTCTAAACTCCAAATCATAAGAATTTGGTAGAGGTAGGTCTACTCCTTCAATAATTAAATATGATTGATATTTCATTATACGACTACACCTCCATTCACTGCGTCGCTTTGCTCCTTGTTCATGGGGTGAGACTGCATCTGACCTACCAACAAAATCATAGATTTTGGGTTAGGTCATTATCTACCTCCACTTCTTAAATTCTTACGCATAGATGCATTGACAATAACTTCATCAAGGAGAGTTCCACCAAGATAAACTGGGATGACTATATCTCCTGCATTTTCTGATTTTAAATTGATATTTGCAAATGCATCGGATATTTGTCTTCCTATATCAATTCCATTTATAGCTGATTCTTTATCATGTCCACCTATGCCAACAGCTGATATGCTTGGGCTTAAAACCATATCACTTGCCACATTTTTCATTGAAGATTGTACTAATCTTCTGCTCTTTTCTATCCCCTTAGATAGACCTTCCATAAAATCAGGCATCCATGATTCGTAGTCGGTAAGTGGACCAACATCTGGAACAGAGAAGTGCAGGTAGGACCTAATAGTTGATGCTACATTCGATACAGCAGATGTCACATTGCTAATGGCACTTCTAATCCCTCTTGCAATTCCGTTAATCATATCAGCTCCCCATGTATAGGCTTGAGATGCTAAGTTCTTAATATGATTAACCGCATTATTAAATCCATTTCTAATAGTGGACTGAATATTTGACATGGTCGATGAAATACTTGATCTCATAGAATTAAATGCAGACGATACTGCTGACTTTGCAGTATTCACTGCAGATGAAATAGTCGACTTTATAGAATTCCAAGCAGTTGAAACAAAGGACTTAATATTATTCATCGTTGATGATATAAAGGTCTTTATCCCATTCCAGATTGATTCAAGGACTGTCTTAATAGAAGTCAAGATAGTCTCAATAGTCGTTTTTATATTGGTCCAGGATGTAGAGATAAATTCTCTAATTGCAGTAATGACTGTTGTTAAAAACTCTTTTAGTCCATTCCAAATAGTCTCTACTTTTACTTTAATTGCATCAAGAACTGTTGAAATTAAAGTCTTAATACCTTCCCAAGTAGTCCTGATAAACTCTCCAACTGCTGTAAATACTTCTGTAGTTGTAGTTGAAATAGCTGTCCATATATTGGTAAAAGTTGTTTGAATTCCCGTCCAGAGGCTCGTAAAGAATTCTCCTAAACTTTGCCATAGACTCTTTGCTCCTTTAATAAATGTATTCCAAGATTCAGTTAGATAAGTTGTTATAGATGTCCATATACTGTTCCATCCTTCAGAAAGTCCACTCCATAGGTTGGCAAAGAAGTCCTTGATGCCTTTCCAAGTAGTCTTAACACCTTCAATAAATCCAGCCCAAAATTCTGATAGAAAACTTGTAATATCAGTCCAAGTGCTTGTCCAAGATTCTGATATTCCTTGCCAGAGGTTTACGAAGAATTCTTTTATTCCATTCCAAATAACTACTGTTGATTCTTTTATTGTTTCCCAAATAGAGATAAGACCTTCTCTAAACCAGTCACATTTCTTCCATAAAAGAACAAGTCCAGCTATTACTGCACCAATAGCAATAGGAACAATACCTATGGCTGATACTACTGCAGTGATTGCTGGTATAAGTGTACCTGTAAAGATTCCAACTATCTTAGTTATTCCTCCTACTATTAGAGGCCCTTTGGTCATAATAGTACCTATTGACCATATAAGTTTTCCTACAATCATTAGTACAGGACCAAGAGCAGCTATAAAAAGACCGATACCTGCAATAATACCTTTTACTGGTCCTGGAAGTGCATTAAGTCCATTTACCAGTTTTGTTAATATATCTACTGCTTTTCTAACAGCAGGCATTAAAAGTTCTCCAAAGGATATAGCTAATTCTTCTAGGGCAGATTGTAGGATCTTTAATTGACCAGCCTGGTTATCCTGCATAGTAGCAGCCATTTTTTCTGCTGTTCCATCTGCCTTATAGATGGCATCACTTAAACTGTTATAGTCTTTTTCACTGGCATTTATAATTGCCAACATTCCAGACATGGCATTTTTACCAAATATCATGGATGCTGCTTGTGCTTTTTGAGTTCCATCTAAATTAGCAAAGGCTACTCTAAAGGTACTTAAAGTCTCATCAAGTGAAAGCCCCTGTACATCTTCAATAGATAAGCCCAACATGGACATTCCATTCATAACTTCTTTAGTTGGTGATGCGAGTCTTGTTAGCCCAGACCTTAAAGCTGTCCCTGCTTGTGAACCTTTTATTCCTGCGTTAGCCATTAAACCTATAGCTACTGCTGTGTCTTCAACTGAGTATCCAAGGGCCCCAGCAATAGGTGCAGCATATTTAAAGGTTTCACCCATTAATGAAACATTGGTATTGGCGTTAGATGATGCAGCAGCAAGAACATCAGCAAAGTGAGATGAGTCTTCTGCTTTTAAACCAAAGGCTGTAAGGGCATCTGTGACAATATCTGAAGTAGTAGCTAGATCCTCACCACTAGCTGCAGCAAGGTTCATGACTCCTTCAATACCACTAATCATATCTTTGCTTTTCCAACCAGCCATGGCCATATAGTTCATAGCCTCTGCCGCTTCAGATGCTGAGAACTTTGTCTTGGCTCCCATTTCACGAGCCTTTTCCCTTAGGGCATCAAAGTCGGATCCTGTAGCACCAGATACTGCTTTTACCTTGGACATACCAGAGTCAAAATCTGATGCAGTCTTTACTGCCGCTACCCCAAGACCTGCTACTGCAAGAGATACTGGCATCACTTTTCTTCCTACGTTTTCTATATTTTGCCCTGTGTTTTGCCATTTTTCCCCAGTAATAGCTATGTTTTGCAGGGTTTGATTAGTGGTTGCCCCTTGCCTTTCTAGATTCTTTAGGGCTTGTTCTGTTTCAATAATCTCTCGTTTAAGGGAATCATATTGCTCTTGGGAAATCTTACCTTCTGCAAGAGCCTGTTCAGCTTGTTTCTGTGCCTCTTTTAAAGAGGTTAATTTATTCTTTGTCTCTTCTAAGGTCTGTCCTAATAGCTTATGCTTTTGGGAGATAAGTTCTGTGTTTCCAGGATCAAGTTTAAGAAGTTTATTGACATCACGAAGTTCAGACTGAGTATGTTTAATCTCCGTATTAACTTGTTTTAATGCAGTTTGAAGTTTGGTAGTATCCCCACCAATCTCAACAGTTATCCCTTTTATTCTATTTGCCAATATCTCACCTCCTCTTTAGAGATATATTTATCAGTGTTTTTGTTGATGTTTTTATCAATTTTTGCTATACTTATCTTGAGGTGATAAGTATGAATTTTGTAAAAGAATTATCCAACAAGACTGTATCCATTTCTGAATTTAATCGAGGCCTAGCTGGACGTATTTTCGATGATGTCAAAGTGAACGGTTCTAAGGTCGTATTAAAGAACAACACTCCTGAGTGCATTCTTGTTTCCCCTGATGAATATACGAAACTCATTGATGAACTCGAAGATGCAAGAGATCTTATGCTTGCCAATACAAGGATGTCATCAATGGATAAATCCGATTTAATTTCTCAAGATGAATTTGAAGAAGCCTTCCATATCGATTTAAATGAAGTCTCTCCTCTTAATGAGGACGAAATCGAATGAACTATAAACTATCCTTTATAAAAGAAGCCATCCAAGACTATAAAGCCTTAGATGGATCTCAAAGAAAAATTGTCGATAAAGCACTTAAGAGGATCTTAATAAATCCTCTTCCTAATACCGAAGGTGGCTATGGCAAGCCTCTTTCTAACCTATCTGATTCTAAGCTTGCTGGTCTTATGAAAATTAAACTTAAGAGTTCAGGTCTTAGGATCGTTTATAAATTGGAAAAATCAGATGATGAAGTTCTTGTCATTATTATCGGTGCAAGAGCGGAATCCAAAGTCTATAAAGATGCTGAAAAAAGAGTAGCTAAACTTGAAGATTAAAATTTATCAAAGTCTTCTTGTGTAGCTACTTCTTTGTATTTATAGTCGTCATTATTCTTTTCTGTGAACATATCATTTACAAGTCCAATCGTTAGTAGAGATAAATCAGAAACAGAAAGACCAAGTTCTACTGCCCTTAGTAAAAACAAAGGTGTAGTCATTGGTCTTTCTGTTGGCCTTACTTTTTTTTAGGAACTTCTTCCGACTTTATGTTAAGCCCCCATAATTCAATTAACTGAGGTAGGATTTGGTAAATTGAAAAGGTTGAGAAATTATCTAACCATTCTTCTGGACTATCAGGAACAGATTTATCTCCATGCTTTGCCATTACATAGGCTATATTTTCAAATAGTTCTAATGAGCCTATGTCAAGATTAGATTTATCTTCATCGTTTTTCTTCATGGACTTTTCTAATTCCATCAAGTCTTTGAAAATATCTCGACCAAATTTCAATCTATAAATTCTTGGAATAGCTGCTGAGGCACGAAAAATAACATCTTGTTCGTCAATTTGAATTTTCTTTGTTAGTGCCATATCTATTTACCTCCAACACTTGCTCTTGAAGGTGTTACTGTAGTTTCTGTTGGCATATAGACTGACTTGTACCAACCATCATAAGTTTCCTTCGTAGTCTCTTCACCTGTTCTAGCCTTTACATTTCCATTTGGAAGTGGTCTTGCTTGGATAGATAAGGTTTCTGGTTGAACTTCTCTTGATTCTTCATTGGTTTCTCCTTCGAGAGTAGGTCTTGCTGCTGAGCAGTTATACATGACATGACGGATTTTCTTCTGGTCACCATCAAACTCAAATAACAGTGCAAAGTTTGCAGTTTCAGAATTTGAGGACTCAATTAGAACTTTATTTGAATCTGATTTTTCCATCAAAACATCAGTCCTAAATGATTCAGGAATAAGGGCGATTTCTAAATCTCCGTCATATCCCATGTTGTTTGAAATAGTGTAGTATTCAATTCCATCTGCATAAAAGCTTTCTGGCTCTCCATTAGGATCCAATGAAATTGAAACAGCACCAGGCATTGGCACTGGTGTCTTATATTTAATAACGCCTTCTTCAGCTTTATCGAATAATGCATAATGCACATTGCAAATATTAAACTTTACCTTATTTGCCATAATTGTTACCTCCCGTAAATTGTAGTGAGTCAGCTCCATCACAATTCTCTTCGCTCCTTATCAGTCGCAGAGAATTGGATTGCGTGACATCTGACCTACCTTCCACTCGCAAGGCTCGTGGAGTTAGGTCATTAACATTACAAATATTAAATTTAACTTTATTAGCCATTTTTTACCTCCATAGTAAATTCATAGAGAACTTCATAGAGTCTTTCTGATTCAATCCAAACTTCAGATTTTTCATAATAGATTTCTTCTCTATCAAGTATCTCTTCTATTTTTTCTTCTAGTTTTAAATCTTTCTTATCAGTATAAAGTTCTAAGTCTATCTGTGTGTTTTTATAAAAAACCACTCCATCTGCACCAAAGTGTTTATTCTTTGGAAATAGATAGACTATAAATGGTGGATCTGGACTTTCGCCCTCAGCAAAGTGCGAGTATGCAAAAGGAAGTCCTATATCTTCAATTATTTTTAATAGCCTATCCATCTTGTAATTTCCTCATAATATTTTCTTCCAATTCTCTGACTCCTTTCTTTTCAGCTGGTCCAATGTGTGGTTTACCAGATACTCTTCCTCCTTGTCTAAGAACATGACCTTTTTCAAGTAGATGAGCCAGCTGGTATCTGCTTCTTGAGTGAACTACAAGTTCTATTGAGTTTGAAGTTTCTTTCATAGTTTTTACAGACCAAGATTTAGAATATTTCTTTGTTTCTCCTACAGGTGCATTTTCTTGTATGTCTTTTCTAATATTGCTACCAGTTTTTTTTACTTCCTTTTTGACTTCATCTGTTGCCATATCAGAATATTCTTCTAAGCCCTTCATTATTTCACTGGCGAGGTTTTCAATTTTTACATTCATCTACTCACCTTCCTACATCTAAACTTTATAAGTCTATTTTTGTAGTTCATAAAGTCAATTGAGATGATATTGTACTTTTCATCATCAAATAGAATTCTGTAATCTGAAGTATTAATGTTCTTCAGACTATTTTGAAATCTTACAGTAAAAGAAATATCTGACCTATCTACTTCCATACCAAGAAAAACTTCTTCGCCTTTACCTTGAAATGATATATAGGCTGATGTTTCTAGATAATCTGCCCATACCGATTTATGGTTACCAATTCCATCCGCCTCAACATTTTTATTTTGAAAGGTTATTTTTCTATTTAAATCCGATATCTTCATTAAAACTCAGCCTTTCTCATTCCAAACAATAAAGCCCTTAGAGTTAAGTTTAGATCAGAATAATCTGCCTCTTCTCTATGTTCATAAAGATAAGCAGTCATATAGAGGACTGCTATCTTTCCATTTGGATTTTTAGAAAGTTCTTCTTCACTATTAACCCTCGCTACATCCATAGAGTGCTTTATTGATGATTGGATGAGAGAATTAATCATCTCATCCTCATCATCAAAATCCACCCTTAAATATGATTTTGCCTCCTCAAGAGTAATCATAATCTACTCCTTAGGCAGTAGCACCAATTTTTAAAAGTTTAACTGCTTCTCTTAAAACTAAAATTCCATCTACTCTTTCTTTACCTAAGAAACCAACCATGCCATTACCAGCAAATAGTTCCTTTAAGTCTTGGAAAGATCTATTTCCTCTATCTCCAATTTTGTAGTATGAAAAATCGCCAAAGGCTACTGCAAGTTTTCCTTTTTCAGCTTTTGGAGCAAAGGCAGATGTATAAGCAGGATATCCTAAAAGTCTATCTGGTTCTCCATCCTTAAGTGAAGGTTGCCAAATATATGCACCATTAACATCCTTAAGCTTTCTAATTTGTGCTACTGTTGCATCATTTAAAATGAAGACTGCTCTCTTTCTATATGGTCTATCTAGCGAGTAAACTAAATCAATGAGTTCATCTGCAGTAATTGTTTGAGCCTTTGTTGTTCCTCCAAGTTCCCCACCCTTTTTAGAGTCAAAAATTCCTGTAGGCTTATTTACTCCATCGCCATTTAAGAAAGCGTCCTCTTCAGCATTTGCTAACGCTCTAGTAAATTCTTCAGTGATGTATTTTTCTAGATTAAAGGCGGCATCATAGAGAAGTTCTTCAGTAACTTTAATTCCAACATGGAGTTTGTGTGCATCAAGAGATACTTGGTCGAATGTACCATCTCCAAAGGTAAGTTGACCACCTTCTTCTACCCATAGAGCAGCAGGCTTTGTAGCTGCAATATTAATTTTATGAAGTCCAGAAGTTTGAACTTTTGTAGCTAGTTTTCTTACAATATTTTCATCTTCAAGTCCATTTACAATATCTGTTTCCATTTCTTCTGGAACTAAATATCCACCACTTTCGTCCGTGCCAACTTTTAATTCATTGGAAATATCTCTAAAGTTAGTTCTTAATGCTTTCATCATAGACTTTTTATAGACATTTCTTGCTCTCATTGGTTTTTCTTCTTCATTAAAAGTAGCAGGTTCATTTGTTAATGCTTGAGTAGTAGGTTTTTCCAAGGATTTATCCATTTCTTCTTCCCTCTTCTTTCTTTCAATTTCACGAGTGTAATTCTCGATAGTTCTCTCCATCTCTTCATATGTTTTAAAGTCTTCATCAGACATTAGACCCTTTTCATCTTTCTTAGATTCAGCAAATGCCTTTGCCTCATCCCAAGCTTTAGTTCTCTTTTCCATTAGTTCTTTTAAGTTCATATAATTACCTCCAAGTATTTTTAATTTTGTTTAATCTTTCTTCTACCTCACTCATTGAGTGAGTTTTTACTTCTTTATTTATCTTTGTTAAAAGTGAGTTTGTAACTGCTCGCCTTGAAAAGACCATATTCGTAACTTTTTCATCTTTTCTTTTGTCAGTGAGAGTTCCATCACAAAAACCCATCTCAATAGCCTTGTTCTTATCAAACCAAGTTTCTCCATCCATTAGATTGGAAATCTCTTCTCTGGATAGACCTGTCTTAATCTCATAGGCATTGATGATTGATTCCTTAACTTCCTTTAACATATCTATGGCTTTTTGCATTTCTTTTGAGTCACCAATAGCTACAGTTAAAGGGTTGTGAATCATAATTAATGATGTTGGACTCATCAAAACTTCAGTTCCTGCCATAGCAATGACCGATGCTGCTGATGCTGCAAGCCCGTCAATCTTAATGGTTACATTTCCCTTGTGTTCTAAAAGCATGGTGTAAATTCTCGATGCTGCTATACAATCTCCACCAGGGGAGTTGATCCATACAGTTATGTCTCCACTTTTGTTTTTTAATTCCTCAAAAAAGAGCCTTGGCGTGATTTCATCATCAAACCAAGACTCTTCTGCAATAACTCCATCTATATAGAGTTCATTTGAATCCTTTTTCCAGTTCCAAAATATTTTATTGTTCTTCATTAGGACTTATCACTTCTCCTTTCTGCTGATAAAAACTACCTGCCTTGTCAAGTGGTAGCATATTTCCATTTACAAGGTATAAGTCACCACCTTCTTCAGCCGATATCCTATCTAGGTTTTCTAATTCTCTTATGTCATTTGCACTCATCCAGCCATTCTGTCTTCCTACAGCATAGCCATTCATCCTTGATTCATAGTCTCCTCTTAGAAGTCCATCAAGATTAAATTTAATAAAGTAGGATGCCTTTTCTTTCTTTGTTAATAGTGATCTTTCCAAAGATTGCTCCCAACGAACAATCCAAGGATCAAGAGTATATTTAACAAACTCAAGAGACTGCTGTTCTATATTTGAAAATGATGACCTTTCCAAGTCACCAATCATGTGAGGTGGTATTCTGAATATCCTTGCTATCTCATTTAACTGAAACTTTCTAGTTTCCAAAAACTGGGCCTCACTTGGTGCTATGGCTATGGGTTGGTATTTCATTCCTTCTTCAAGTACAGCCACTTTGTTGGCGTTTTTAGGCCCCTGAAAGGCTGCATTCCACGACGCTCTAACTCTTTCTGGGTCTTTGATAATACCTGGATGTTCTAAAACTCCACCTGGCTGTGCTCCATTTTGAAAAAAGCTAGCACCATAATCTTCACAAGCCATAGCCATACCTATAGCATTTTTAGCCATTGTAATTGGAGAGTATCCAATAAGACCATCAAAACCAAGTCCTGGTATATGAAGTACATCTTCTTTTAAAAGATAAACTTCCTCTGATTTATGATTGTATTTATAGAAGATTTCTCCATCCTCACTTCTCATAACAGTCATTTTGTTTGGCATTAATGGATAAAGTCCAATTACCTCATTTCTTCCGTTACGAATTATCTGAGCATAGGCATTACCCCAAAGTAATAGATGGGTCATTAGTGTTTCTCTAAATACAAAGGAAGTCATTTCAGTATTTGGTTCATCGTGTAATAAAAAATATATAGCGTGTTCTTTTGCTTTTTCCTTTGAGTTTGAATCCCCTCTTTTATATAGATGAAGAGGAAGTCCTGCTAAGGTTTCAGCAAGAACCCTCACACATGAATAAACTGCCGTCATTTGCATAGCAGTAAATTCGGTTACATTCCTTCCTGCCGTTGTTCTCCCAAATAAAAAAGACGATGAAGATATCCTCTCCCCGTCTTTAGGTTTGTCTCGCGACTTAAATATTAAATTTAAAATGTTTATATTACCACCTCCTAAAAGTAGGTATGAAAAAAGCACCTACTAATGTAGATGCTAAAAAAAATATCATGAATAAATATATGTTAAAACCACTTTGACTTTTCTTTTCTAAATTTAGGAATCTCTCCATAAGCATATGGATTATAATTATCTATATTACATCCAAATTCTTTTAATTCTATTATTTTATTATCAAAATCCCATTTAACCAAAGAAATTCCATTAAATTCATCAATTTTCCCATTATTCATCACTGATTTAAAATGCCATTCCACAATTGATTGGTCTTTAAAGTCTAAAAATTGTACAATATCCCATGTTTCAACTTTTGCACGACTGTTCCATTCTTTAAACCATAACTCGAGTGTACTGCGATTATTATACTTTGGCCCCCAACTTTCTGTATACACAATATCATTAGCAAAAATATCTTTAATTCCTAAGTCTTGTTTTTTTATCCACATATCAAACCATAAACGAATAATATCTTCTCTATTCCTCATGAATATCACCTCAAAAATGTTTCTATTTTATTTATATACCCATATTAAAAAACAATCAACCCCCTATCATCATAAACAGATTCACTCGTATCATTGCCACACCTTATAGCCCTATCAAGAGCCATAATTGTAGCAATTACTCCATCTATTTTTTCTGTAGATTTTTCTTTATCTGCTTTAATGTTTCCAGCAGGATCAGTTCGTATGAAAATATTATCCATCATCCACCTTAGAACTGGATGACCTCCATGGGCTATTTTTCTTTCGAGAGTTAGTTTCATGAGTTCTTTTGTTGGTGGAGACATATCTTTAAATCCTTGACCAAAGGGAACAACTGTAAAACCCATTCCTTCTAAGTTTTGGACCATCTGAACTGCTCCCCATCTGTCAAAGGCAATTTCTCTAATGTTATATACCTCACCTAAGTCCTCTATAAATTTTTCTATAAAACCATAGTGGACTACATTACCTTCTGTTGTCATAATATAGCCTTGTTTTTTCCAAAGGTCATAGTTTACATGGTCTCTTTTTACTCTTAGGTCGAGGTTATCTTCTGGCAACCAAAAATAGGGTAATATTTGATATTTATCATCTTCATCTACTGGAGGAAAGACTAAAACAAAAGCTGTAATATCCGTTGTGCTTGATAGGTCAAGACCACCATAACAAACTCTACCTTTTAATTCTTCTTCATTAATAGCAAAATTACATAGGTCCCATTTTTCCATAGGCATCCACCTAATTGATTGTTTGACCCATTGATTAAGTCTTAGTTGTCTAAAGGCATTCTCTTCAGTTGGATTTTGCTTAGCCGATTCACAAGCTTGCCTTACTTTTTCTATAGGAACTGTAATTCCAAGAGACGGATTTGCCTTATGCCATACTTTTTCATCTGTCCAGTCATCATCCCTGTCTGCTCCATAGATTACAGGATAAAAAGTTGGATCAGTTTTTCTTCCTTCAAGTATGTCGACTGCCTTTTGATGAGTCTCATAGCAGATTGATTTCGTATCCGTTCCAGCAGTTGTTATAAGAAAATATAGGGGTTGAGTTCTCGCATCACCAGACCCTTTGGTCATAACATCAAATAACTTTCTATTAGGCTGAGTATGAAGTTCGTCAAAAACCACACCATGAATATTAAATCCGTGTTTAGAATAAGCCTCTGCAGATAAAACTTGATAGAAAGAATTAGTCGGCTTATATATCATTCTCTTTTGAGATGCTAGAATCTTTACTCTCTTAGAAAGAGCTGGGCTCATTCTTACCATATCAGCTGCAACATCAAAGACAATGGTTGCTTGTTGTCTATCGGCAGCACATCCATAAACTTCTGCTCTTTCTTCTCCATCGCCACAAGTAAGGAGGAGTGCTACAGCAGCTGCAAGTTCAGACTTTCCCATCTTCTTTGGTATTTCAATATATGCAGTATTGAATTGTCTATATCCCGTATCTTTTACAATTCCAAATAAGTCTCTTATGATTTCTTCTTGCCAGTCAATAAGCTTGAAATCTTTACCTGCCCATCTACCCTTTGTATGCTTCAGACATTCTATAAAGGTGACGGCATAGTCTGCTTTGTTTTTATCATAACGTGAGCTTTCAAGCATAAATCTAGTTGGTTTATATTTCATTTGACCTCCTTCCTTGAAAAATAGGCATAAAAAATAGCCACCTGATTGTGACTTCTACTACGACAAATAGAGGCTAAACTCTATTTGGAATTTTATTTTTATCTTTGTCTTGCTGTGTTTAATTCTTTGTAAGCTTTTTTAAGTTCTCTTTCTAGTGTTTCTGATTCTGCAAAAAGTTGAAATTCTTCTTCATTTAGGTTTCCTTGTGACTCTTTCCAAAGTTCTTCATGAAGTTGATCTGCACATTTCTTTGCTGTTCCTGCTATGTCTAAAAGGTTAATGGCTGCTCCAATCTTGCCTTCTTTTGATTTTTTTATTGAGTTTTCTGCGTATCTTTTGCAAGCTTTAACTTCTGTTTCTAATCTTTCTAAAAGGTCTTTTTTCATGGTAATGCTCTCCTTTTCTTTTGTTGTACACATATTCCCGTACAACTAGAGATAAGTCAAGCAATTATCTTGCTCAACTCTCTATTTTTATTCTAATTTCTCTTGAAAAGGAGGGCTGGTGCATATTCTTTTTCCTCTTTGCTCTCTTTGAAATTCCAATTAGTCCTTCCTGTATCTATTTCAATTAAGTCTATAGGAAAGTACCCTTTTCTTTTAAAGCTTTTTAACCCTTTCATAAGTCCTGTTGACTGGTCGGAAATTGTAAATTCTTGTATCCCAAATCTTTCAAGATTCTCTATCATATCTTCGTGATTATTTTCAAATCCAATGTCATCAAAGTTTATGATGTCTCGACCTATCCTTTGGGATTCTCTATATGCCCAATAAAATCTGTAACTGATTTTATTTTCTTCGAATTCTTCTTTTTCTTTTATATTTTCTAGCAGTTCAATCTTTTTCATTTTTCGTTCCTCCTCTTTTATTGTACACATATTCCCGTACATTGGAGGAATAGTCAAGCAATATATGGTTATTTATTTAGATTTTTCAATTATGTCCTCCCTAAAAATTACATTTAACATCGAACCATTATCCCATTTTACTAGGATTGATCCAATGGCATCCACCCCATAAACTGAGCCTAAGGTTCCAACTGGTGGAGCCTGTTCATCTTCCATTTGGATTAGTTTTACTCTTGTACCTACTGGATACGTCTCTTTCAATTTTTGTATAATTTCCCTTGAAATCATCTAATCACCCCACATACATATATCACTCAATCTAGGATTTATATCAAGTCATATTAATAGCATCTTCATACTTATATTTTTTTCCATCTCTTAAAAGGCTTATATCTTTATCACTACCCACTAAATTTAAATATCTTTTTACTGCTACATCAACAAATTTAGGTTCTATTTCTATTCCATAGCAGATTCGATTAAGCTCCTCACAGGCAATTAATGTAGATGCACTTCCTAAAAATCCATCAAGGACTAAGCCATTTGTTTGAGTTGATTGCTTTATTAAATAAGCAATAAGTGGTACTGGTTTTGATGATGGATGACCACATCCTTCTTTTTCAGAATCTTTAATTCCATCAAATTCGAAGACTGCTGTTTGCTTTTGATCTCCATACCAGTTATGTTTTCCATCTTTTCTCCAACCAAAGATAATAGGCTCCATATTAAATTTCCAATCTGTTCTCATGAAAGGAGCTCTTGGTTTTTTCCAAATAAGCCCTGCACCAACTTTAAATCCTGCATCTTCAAAAGCATCATAGAAAACTCTAGCTTTCATCGTTGCATAGAATTCATAAATAGACGCATCTTTGGCCATTGCATCTTTGAAGTTAGTAAATACCTTCATTAAAAATTCATAGGCTTCCTTATCATTTAAGTTGTCATTTTTGATTGTTCCCGATTTATTTTTTAATTCAACAAAATATGGTGCATCAGTACATACTAAATTGACCTTAGTTTCACCTAGTAACTTTTCAAAAGTATCCCCTAGAGTAGAATCTCCACAGATAACTTTATGTCTTCCTAGAGTCCAAATATCTCCTTCCTTGGAAAAAATAGGCTTTTTAAGTTCTTCTTCAACATCAAAGTCATCTTCTTCAGCCTCTACACCAAGGTCAAAGAGCGAAGATAATTCTTCAGTTGAAAATCCTGTAAGCTCTACATTAAATCCATAATCTTCTAGGGATTCAATTTCAACTCTCAATAGTTCTTCATCCCAACCAGCATCAAGACTTAGCTTATTATCAGCAAGTACATATGCTTTTCTTTGTGCCTCTGTAAGATAATTTTCTAATATGCAAGGTACTTTTTTAAGTCCAAGTTTCTTAGCTGCAAGAAGTCTGCAATGCCCAGCTGTGATTACATTGTCATCTGAAATTAGGATTGGGTTTAAAAATCCAAATTCTTTTATTGATGCAGCTACCTTATTTATTTGTTCGTCAGTATGCGTTCTAGCATTATTAATATATGGGATGAGTTCATCTACATTTTTTAATTCATATTGTAATAGTCCTTCTTTCATTAGATGAGCCCCCACTTTGCAAATTCCTCAAAACCACCAATAGATTTTACATAGTCTTTGGCAATTTCTACTATTTCTTCATAGGCTTTACCATCAACAGTTTCATCTCCAATTGCACAGAATAATTCTATATCCCTATTTTCTTTTTGTGCTTTTAGGTGAGCGTAGATATTGACCGATACATCTGCCTTAGATAGGTCTTTGCCATGAAGGCCCCCACCAGTTACAGCTCGACCCATATCTGAACCTAGCTTTCTATTGGTTGCTCCAGTATCTACATTAAATCCTCCAGTCCAATCTCCTAATGGATTTACAATTGCTCTTGGATAAATAGATTTTAAAATTTCCGTAGATACATTTGACTGACAAATAATAAGTTTATCCCCATCAAGAATATATTTCCCATCATATGGGTAGTCCCTATAAATTTCTCTGGCTATAGTTGAGAGTTTCTTTTCTTCTTCAGATGTAGGCACTCCTTTAAATATTCCATTATCCCCACATCTAATCTTTTCTTTTTGATTGTTCGATAAGTGAATGTCTTGCTCTACAATTTTTACATCGGCTTTTACTTCTCCTGCTATTCTATTAATAGCTGATTTGATTTCTTCAACATCTAACTTGCAGTCCGTTTCAATAATCACATGACAATCACCATGACCAAGCAAAACCTCGACTGCAATTTTAGGGTTCTCCTTTTCTTTATATGCTAAATCTACAATTGCACCTGCAATACAATCTGCTATTTTATCTGGATGCTTTGGATTTACTTTTTCAAACAATATAATTACCTCCTCTGCCTTAGTAATTTTTCCATCATATCTTCTCCATAGTCTTCATATACTTCCGTGCAGTTTTCTTTAACTATGTCATAAATCTCGTACCATAGAAGATTGGCCGTCTTTTGAAACTGGCTAGACATCTGTACAAATGGAGATGCAATAACTCCACCAGTTGTAGGATGCTTTCCTAAAAGTCCAAATTGACTTATTGCCTCTTCACATTGAATGTATCTTGCAAAAGCCTGGGAGTAGGATTCTAATAATCTTGGATTTACTAAGTTTTCACAGTTTCTCTGTTTTAACCAAGACCATGTCTCTTTATATATTTCATCAGCACCAAGTGGTATTCCATTCTTTTGCTTTGCTGATAGATAGTCACTTGGTGTAGGCATATCGGTTCCATCAAGAACTGATCCATCTGGTAAGTCAACTGCATCTATTTCTTCTGGAGTGAATGTTGGAATATCATTCATTAAAATTTCTACCTTTTTACCTTTTTCTATTTTTTCAACAGCAGGCTGTGGTTTGCCACCTGCTTTTACTCTTCTTCCACCTCTGTATGTTCCATCTTTAGCGATAGTATCACCTCCTATTTTATTATTTTCTTTAATAGGGCCTTTGAACCCGTTTTTTTGTGCGTGAGAGGGCGGCACCGTTGGTAGGGAAATCAGCTTTTAAGATAACGACTCCCCCTCCCTCAAAACTTTTCTCGTCCAAATCTATCTCCACGCTCAGCATGAATCTTTGAGTGACAAGATTTACAAAGACTCATAAGATTATCTTCGTCATTAGTTCCACCACGAGAAAGAGGAAGTATGTGATGTACTTCCTCTACCTTTGTCATTCTATTTTCTTTTAAACACATTTCACAAAGTGGATGCTCTGCTACATATCTTTTTCTTATAACTCTCCATGCTTTCCCATAACGCTTATGAGTTTTAGGATCTCTTCTATATTTTTCATAGTTTTTGTTGTATTCTTTTTCATGTTTCTTGCAGAATCGTCCATCAACTAATTCAGGACAACCTGGATAAGAACATGGTCTCTTAGGTTTTCTTGGCACTTTATCACTCCATAAAGAAAGCCTTGAAGATTAAATCTCCAAGGCTCTTTAATTATTCTTTCGCTATTTTAATAATACTACATTTGCTTAGTGACATTCTATGACATTTTGTGACCACTTAATTTCAGAGAGGATATTTCTTTCAATCCTCGATTATGAAGCCTATGAATATGTCTAATATCATAATTCATTTCAACTGCTATCTTCTCCCAAGTCTCAAAGCAAAGATATCTTTTTTCTAAAACGACTTGAAGTTCTTTGTCTTCAATCTTTTTTATTGTTCTTACGATTTCTTTCTTTAAATCCACCAACTTATCTATATCTCTATTAATCTCTTCTTGGAGATCTACAATCTTTACGATAGTATCTTCAAGTTTTGATGGTCCTCTATTAGGACTCTTAGGCATATCTGATAAGGTCGATGTAGCTTTTGTTGCTAGAGCGTTGAGTGATTCAACTTGCTCCAGCTTTGAGTTTATTCTCTTGTCTAAATAAAAAGCTTGTTTTAAATATTCTTTTGCGTTCATGCTTACCTCCATGTTTTTTTGAGGTAAGTTCTCTATAGAACCTCTACTCATTTTAGATTTGCTTTTACTGCATCAATAAGTGCAGCTTGTGTTTTATTCTTATTTTCTAATGCTTTCATAACATCTTCATCAATAGTTCCTTTTGCTAAGATATGATGAATCACAACTGTTTCTTTCTGTCCTTGTCTATAAAGTCTGGCATTGGTTTGTTCATAAAGTTCTAATGACCAAGTAAGAGAAAACCAAATTAGTGTTGAACCTCCAGCTTGTAGGTTTAGTCCATGACCAGCAGATGCTGGATGAATAATGGCAACTGGAATCTTACCTTGATTCCATTCTTTAAAGTCCTCACTTGTCTTAAGTTCTCTTACATCAAACTTGCCTTTCATTCTTTTCAAATCTGACTTGTACCAATAAGCTATTAATACTGGTTTACCATTTGCGCCTTCTATTAAATCTTCCAAGGCATCCAGCTTTCTATCATGAATATGAATCATATTTTTATCTTCATCATAAACAGATCCCGATGCCATTTGAAGTAACTTATTAGAAAGGGCTGCAGCATTAACTGCATCTATATCTTTATCCTTAATACTAACTACCAATTCTTTTTTTAGTGTCTCGTAGATATCTCTTTCTTTATCTGATAAGTTTACAAAAACTTCATTGTTTATCTTCTCTGGCATTTTTAGGTAATCTTCAGCTTTCATAGAAACTGTGATATCTGATATCTTTTCATAGATTGCATCTTCAGCAAAAGGCAGTGGTTTGTAAGAATAAATAATTGGTCCATTTCTCTTATCTGGTTTGAAGTAGATTTCCCTATACTGACCAATAAATCTACCAAGTCTCTCTCCCATATCAAGCAGTCTAAACTCAGCCCATAAATCCATTAGTCCGTTAGATGATGGAGTTCCAGTAAGACCAACTATTCTTTTTACCTTTGGTCTAACTTTCATCAAGGCTTTAAACCTCTTTGACCTATGAGATTTAAAAGATGATAGTTCATCAATTACGATCATATCGTAGTTAAAGGACAGTTCGCTCTTATTTATTAGCCAGTCTACATTTTCCCTATTGATTAGATAAATATCTGCTTGTTTATTTAATGCTTTTATTCTTTCTTTTTCATTTCCTATGACTACTGAATAATCTAAGATATCAAGATGGGACCATTTTACTATTTCCTCCTTCCATGTATCTCTTGCAACTCTTAATGGTGCTACAATTAAAACTTTAGAAATATCAAAAGAATCAAAGAGTAAGTCTTTTATAGCCGTTAAGCTTATAACCGTCTTACCGAGTCCCATGTCCAGTAGAAGTGCTGATTCTTCATTTTCTTTTATAAATTCAGTAGCATAGTTCTGATACTTGTGTGGAGTGTATTCCAATTAGTCACCTCCGATCCTCTTTATTATTTCATCAATGTTTTCTTTTGAGTCAAGAACATAAACTTTAAAACCTAAGTTCTTAAATTGCCTTATTCTTTTTTTCTGAATTGGTCTTGGTTCTCCTCCAGGTCTTTTTGTTTCCACAAATCCTATCTTTCCTTTAGGTAGAAATATTAACCTATCTGGTATTCCCGTCATTGAAGGAGATGTAAATTTAAGACAAAGACCACCATGGAGTTTTACCTTGTCGACTAAGGCTTTTTCTATTTCATTTTCTAACATATAAACCTCTATTCTTAGCCATTGTGCAAGTCGTGAAACTCTATTATATAACCTTTATATATAACTAAAATTTAATTTACTTACTATATAATAGTTATATATATGACATTCACGACCTGCACTTCTTGTATTTTTACACAAAGTCTGACTTTAGTTTAAGTCCACTTATCACAATTCCTTGATTAGTTTTTCTCCTCATAAATCCATTGGATGAAAGAGCAGAATAAAAATCTGTTGTTGACCTTACATAATCTCCAATTCTTAAACAATAGGCTCTATATTCTTGATAGACTTCTCCAGACTTCTCTTCAAATGATGAATCAATCTCACAACACTCATTTAAGAAATGCTTGAACCAGTTATTCGATTCCTTATATTCATTTATGGCATCTGCTACTTTTTTAGGTAGGCTGAATTTAAAATCTTCATCAATAGCCTTTTTAGCACCCTCGATTAACCACTTGAGAACTGCTCCCCCAGCCTTATCTACTAAATAATCAGTGTAGTTTTTAATATCACTACTGCCCTCTATCTTTGCCTCAAATGGAATTACAATGAGTCTTCTCCAGGTTCCTTCATCTAAGGCACCCACCTTTGGTAGGTGGTTAGTATATAGGACAAGGGTGTGAGAAGGTATGAACTTGAATGGATCTCGATATTTTTTCTCTGCTACAATCTCATCTGTAGAACAAAGCTGTTTAACATTTGAAGTATTTAACCTTAATCCTTCTTGAAGTTCAGCTGCAATTAAAAGCCTTTTACCTCTTGTTTCAGCAAGTTCTGGTTTGGCATTTCTCTTAGAATTAACAGTAAGAATATCTGCTGAGATTGACCCACTATATAGATTTAGAACTCTAGAGATAGTATTCCAAAAAGTGGACTTCCCATTTCTTCCATCACCATAAGCTATAATTAGAGCCTCAATATAGACCTTTCCGATTAGAGAAATACCAGCCACTTTCTGCACGTATTCTATAAGTTCTTTATCTTTTACAAAAAATGTATCTAAGGCATCAAGCCATATATCCATATTTTCATCACTAGGATCTACAGAGGTTTCTTTTGTTATATAGTCTTTTGCCTTATGGTCTCTGCATTCTCCAGTTTTTAAATCTACTGTAAATGATGGAGTGTTTAACAAGAATTCGTCTGTATCAAGTTCTCTTTGGTCTATTTCAAGCATTGGCTTTGATTCCTTTAAAGTTGCATGAATAGCTCTGGTGTCACCTCTTTTTACTGCATATTTCTTATATGCCTCAAGCGAAGTTAACTTATAATAAATAGATTTTTGATTTTTATCAAAAACCTCCATTGCCTTTTTCTCACTCATAGAAGACATAATATCCCTAATTCCTGATTTCTTAATGTCTTCATCCATTTTCAAAAGTTCATTGTCTATTTCTTCTATTTGTTTTAAAACTAAATCTTGAGAGTATCCTTGTGCTTTTAGTTCAGATTCCTCCCAGTAGGAGTCGTTGTAAACAAGAAAACCTGTAGAAGGAGAAAATCGAATTTTGTCTTGGTATTCTCTTACAAAAACTTCTGCTTGACCTATGTCTGAAAATTCAGAAGGCCTTAAATTTATGCCTTCAGTATATTCTTCAGGTGGAATGTAATCTTCACTTGCTGCTACCTTTTTATAGAATTTACAAGCAGACCTCCATATTTGTTCCAATTCATCATCTGGGAGTGGTGGTGAGCAAAGACTAGCTTTTTTATCGAATAATTCTCTTGCCTCATCTGTATTTCCATATCGAATGAGAACCCTACCTGCAAAATGGTTCATAGTTGAGTTTCTAGAGCCTTGCTGAATCAAGTCTTGAGAGTTATCAAAATTTTCAAAGTCATCTTTTAAAATATCAGTTATATATTTCCTTCCCCTAGCTATTTCAACAGCAGGATTCTTAACTCCAAAGAAAAACCTCGCTCCATCTAAGGCATTGCCATCAAAGAAAGTATAAGTCTCTGACAATCTTTCTTTGATGCCTACATATTCAGCTAAATTTGTGACCTTTGGAATTGGAAAATATATGTGCATTCTTGGTCTTGCAGCTTTTCCATTCTTTTCTTTTCTATGGTTTCTGCTGTAAACTATGGCAAATTTAACTCCATCAAATATTCTCTTTAAATCGTTAGTTGAAATCCAATCATCTGGATTTTCTGAATAGTCGTTATCTATATCCATGGGAATACATTCTGACTCTATAAAACTATCATTGGACCTGTAGGAATTTTTATACTTAGCCATTACATGGTCGAAACTTGCAGCTTTCTCAAATGACCTAACATCTACTGCATTGACCCCATTAGGATAAACACAATTTGACTCCACTCCTATTTGATTTGAGGTGTATATTTTCAATTAGGATACCTCCTTTATATAACGAATCTTCATTTTTCTCTTCTTAGCAATTTTTATTTCTTCTGCCATTCCAGGACTTATATGATCACCAAAAGCCCAGACTTCTTCACATTTTCCAAGAAGGACATAATTAAAATGCATGGCAAGTCTTCTCTCACTTTCATCACTCATAAACTGAGGAAATAAAAGATGTGGTGCTATGGGAATATTTCCTTTATCTAAGGCATATCGAGAATACTTCTGTGCCTTGATGACATTATTTTCTAGATCTTCAGAAAATGGACTGCAGATATATACCAGGGGATAGTATCTCTTCTCTGCATTTTTAATTGCTTGATAAGGAGTGGGATCCTTGCACCCACTCCCGTTGTATAGTTCCTTATTCATAAATATCCCTCATTGTTTCACTACAAGTATTACAGCAAACTTGAGTAGAAAATAAATCGCCATCTTCCAATACTTTATTTAATTCTACTCGAACTTCTTTTCCACACTTTGGACAGGTGCAAAAGACATTCTCATCATTTATTTCAATGCTTATTTCCATAGAATCATTTATTTTTTCTTTAACATAAAACATGAATAACCCTCCATTAGTCTTTTTTATAAAATTCACTTTCAAATCCATCTGCATCTAAGATAAGTCCAGGTGCCCAACTAGGAACTAAAGACATAATTTGATTTATTTCTTCGATACTAGATGAATCACTTTCTATTACAACTTCATCATGAATATGCATGACGATATTAAATCCTTTTTTCTCAAGTCTCATCATAGCCTCTGCTAAAATATCTCTGGCTATTGCTTGAACTATATTTTCTACAAATTTTCCTCCGTAGGATTCTATCTTGTCCCACTTATTTCCTACTACGATTCCCTCATAGACTATTGACTCTCCACCAAATCGATTCGTCCCTATCTTTGCCTTTGGATAAGCAAGTCGTCTTTTTGAAGGAAGTTCTATGAAAAGAATGCCTTTTTCATAGCTAATAACTAGGCTCTTATATTTTTCTTTAGTTCTAGTCTTTACAACTCTTTTTACGACTGAATCTATATCCCACCACAAGCTTACGATGTTAGGATTAGCCTCTCGCCAGGAATCAACTATTGATTGAAGTTCATCTTCAGACAAACCCATCTCAATACCACCCATTGCTTTAAGAGCACCTAAGGCCCCTTGATAACCACAAGCTAAAGTCGCTATCTTTCCTTTTTGCCTGAGATGTCCATTAACTCCATGTTTTTCAACTGGCACTCCAAACATCCTCGATGCTGTTCTACAATAGATATCTTCTCCATTTTCAAAGGCATCCAATACCCATTGTTCTCCTGCAAGCCATGCAAGGACACGAGCCTCTATTGCTGAAAAGTCTGAAATAATAAACCTGGTGCCTTCTTTTGCTATAAAGGCTGTCCTTATTAATTGGGATAAAATATCAGAAGGAGATTCATAGAGAATTTCCATAGTTTCGTAATCTCTATTTTTTACAAGACTTCTAGCTAGGTCTAAATCTTTTAGATTGTTTCTCCTTAAGTTTTGAACTTGAATAAGCCTTCCTGAATATCTTCCAGTTCTATTTGCACCATAAAATTGGATCAGCCCTCTTGCTCGATTGTCTTTTCCTTTTACATTTTTCATAGCATCATATTTTCTAACTGAAGATTTAGATAATTCCTGTCTAAGTTCCAAGACCTCTTTTATATCTCCCTCAGTATTTTTAAGAGCAGATTCTACATCTTTTTTAGCTAAGGAGTCTATCTCTAAGCCTTTTTTATTAAGCCATTCTTTTAGCTGTAATGGAGAGTTTGGATTTTCAAGGCCAGTTAGTTCTATGGCTCTATCCATGTTTTCTTCTCGTAAGATTCCGTCAAATTTAATAGCTGAATCGACTAAAACTTCATCAATTAAAATTCCTCTATCGTTGATGTTTTGATCTATCCAGTAGTTTTCCCATTCTGAATGAGACATAGGAAAGGCTGATAGTTTTTTCTTAATAGCCATTTCTGTTTCCACATCTCTTTGGTTATATTCCTTAAATGTAGACCACTTTTCTAAATCATGATGTGATAGATTTCTTATCCTCATACCATTAGTCTTAGTTGGTTTGCAGGGAGTAGAAAAATATCTAATAAGGGCCTTGCCTTCATTCATCTTTTGCTTATCAAGTTTCAAAACCTCTCCTACTTTTTCAAGCGATAGAGGTAACCCTAGATAGGCTGACCAAATCATAGTGCAGTACCAACCTTGAGGTTTTAGTCTCTTACCTAAAAACCTAGATAGACACACCCTTTCAAAATTTGCATTAAAGGCCCACTTTTCTACGTTTTCATCACTAAGGGCTGACAATATTTCTTCAGGAATAATCTCTCCATTTGCCAAATCTATGACCTTAACTTCTCCATCATTAATAGAATAGGCAAAGAGGAGGATTTCAAAATCCTCACTCTCGGCATATTTGTATACACCACTTTTGCCTAAATCAACTGAAGAATAGGTCTCAAGATCTATGGACAATTTCTTCATAGCTATCACTAAGCTTTGTTAATTCTGCTAAATTATTTTTTCTATCTTCTTTTATTTGCTTTTCTATTTTTCTGATATCTCTATCTAGTTCTTTTAGCTGAGCTTGTAAAAATCCAAGCTTATACCATAAAAAGGACCAAATAGCTAAAACTATTGCTGTAATTAAATAGTCCATTTCTACCTCCTATGCTAAGAAATCTTCATCATCGTCCATAGCATCAAAGTCATCTGCTGCATTAGACCTATTTCCTAAAGGTTGACCATCTCTTAGTTTTTGAATATTTCCAAGGCCAACGGCCACTCCTTTATTACCATTTACATTGTAGGCGTAGAAGTTAAGAGATACCCTCGCATAAACTCCTGAGTAGACTTCACTTCTATCAAGAATAGGTTCTACATTTCTATCCACAATTTGAGGTGCTGTCATAGAGTTGGCATTTAAGAAGTATGCATCTGCATAAGCCTCATCATCTTTTTCTGTGTCACCATCTCTTAATGGAAGTTTGATAGCTTTCTTATTTGGTTTCTTTCCATTGAATTTAGAAAGTCCTTCATCAATAGCAGCATCTACTGCTTTTTCAATTTTCTCAATTGTCTTTTGGTCGCTCTTTGGGATAATGACAGATACTGAGTATCTTTCTTTACCACCATTGATTGACTTTGGTTCCCATCCGTTAAAATATGATAATCTAACTTCACCTGTAATTACTTTTGTTTTATTTTGCATTATTAAATCCTCCAAATTCTTCTTTCACATTTTCAATTACAACTTCTTCTCTTTTATCATTAATGTTCACTAAGGTAAGTTTGCCTTTTGGTTTTTCTAATAAGTCGCTGATATTTTCATCAAAGACTTTCTTACCTAGTAACTTAGTCATAGCTGTAATGCCAAGTAACTTCTCTTCAAAGGGATTAAATCCCAGTTCTTTTACTTTTTTTACAACTTCATCTTCATCTCGGTATTTTCTATTAGACCTACCTTCGACAAGTTTTAGATCCTTCCATCTATGACCCTTCATTGCTCTTTCTAAAGCGTAAGCCTTGATATCTTTGACCCATTGTTCCAGTTCGTCTAATCTTGGTAGAATCTCTTCAATTTCATCATCAGATAGTTCTGGTGGTAGGATAAATTCTTCTTGTGCCAGTTTTAGGTTTTCTTCTGCCCTTTTCCTACATTTATTCTTAGCTTTACAGAAGATGCACCATTCTCCACAAGAGAATTCCCCCTCGCCTTTATATGCTTTCTCAGCAATCTCTCGTACAGATTCTCCCCACTCATATAGTTCTGTCTTTTTAATTTCATAAGTTGATATGTTACATCTTCTTGGTTGATAGATGTGAAGTATTACATTTTCGATATCATAAATTCCATCAAAGAGAATTAGAGCACCAAGCCCATATAACATTAGTTGAGTATTTTCCCTAGCATCTACTAAAACTCCCTGACCATACTTTAGATCTATTACATGAAGTTCTTTTCCTCCAACAACTACACAGTCAGCTGTTCCAAAGGACTCCTTAACATAGTCTGATAGGTCAAGTCTTTCTTCCACAAAGACGGCTGGGCTTTCGTACCTACTTATTACTTCTGTCACATATGAAGCATATCCCTCAGTTAGCTCATCCATTTCCTCATCATAAAAATCTAAATCCTCTGTCGGGTCTTTAGTATCTAAACCTAATAACTTCTTTAGTTTATATTCTGCTAAGGCATGAGCCGATGTGCCTTCAAGTGCATAAGGACTAACCTCATCTTCATATTTTTCAGAAAGCCTAACGCTTGGTGGACAGTGAATCCACCTATTAGAAGATGATGCTGATAGTATTGCGTGAGCACCCATTACAACTTCTCCACGTCTGCTACCAAGTCTTTATAGTTACTTGGTTCAATCTCAGATAACTTTTTAGCTCCATACTTTTCTAAGAGTTCTCTTATCTTAGCTGTATGGCCTAATCTTGATTTGTCGGCTAGTATCTTTCTAACATCTTCAATCTCATAGGTCTTTTCTTCTTGTTTTGCCTTCTCTTCTTTAGGTAGTTCCTCATCACTTTCTAGTGCTGTTAGAAGGACACCTATACTAGATGCAAGATTCTCTGCATCTTCTTTGATTTCCATTAGTAGCTTTATTCTTGGCACTTTTTTCTCCTTTCTCTGGTTGCATTAATTCCATAGCTATCTTCTTGGCAACAATTGAGATGGCTATTAAACTTTCTGCCATCTGTTCGTTTTTTACTAAGTCCACTTTGTTCCTCCTTTCATACTCCTTGGGACATTCATTAAATTTTTGAGTAAGATTTCTCCTCTCATACTCCTTAGGACATTTGCCTTCATTTTGAGTAAGTTGTATCTCCTCATACTTCTTAGGACATCCTGTTTGTATTTGAGTAAGACTTCTTCCCTCATATTCCTTAGGACATCTAGTAAGTTTTTGAGTAATTATTTTTTCCAGGGTCTTAATTTTTCTTGAATCTTTGGTAAATGCTTATTTTTGATGTTATTAACTGTTTTTTGGGATATTCCTACTACTTCTGCGACTTCTCTTTCTTTCATTTCGTAGAGGAAAAGTAGTTTTAGAACTTTTTTATCTCTTTCAGAAAATTCACTAATGACTTCTAAGAATGCTTCTTCTAAAAGTTTGTACGTTACTATTTCCTCAGTATTTTTAACGCTAGTTACTTCAAAGTCGTATTCTTCTTCAGCAACATCAAGGGATAAGGGAAGACCATATTCTTTTGTTTCGACAAAGCCTGTTTCTAAACTTCCTGCTTGGACGTAGTTTCCATTTTTCTCAGCCACTGTTTTAATTCTGTCTTTATCTTGTAGTTCTTCTAAATTCTTGTAGGCTCTTTGGATTCTCTTTTTTTCTCTCCAGATTGGTTTCATATATTCTTTGTAGACTTCTTCACTAACTTCGATTTCTTTGCCATTTATTTCTAAATATCTTTTCTTTGCCATCTTTTGCCTCCTTGCAAAATCTCTAGATCCGCAAGAAGGCCATCCGTAAAAACAAAAAAAGACGGCAATAGAAAACCATGATTTGGTTTTCCGACTGCCGTCTAGCGTTCTTGCGGATATCTTTTACTTATTTAAAATTTTAATTTCGCCTTTAACTACATAGGCTATGGTTGTACTTTTACCTCGCCTGATAGTTAGCTTTTTCTTGTCTTCACTAATATCACAGACTCTTTTTCCTTCTTTGTTTCTTATTTCTATAGGATCACCTCCTTAATATAAAAATAGCCAGATGAGTTTCCTTTTGAATACTCATCCGGCCATTTGATAGTTACATTTACTTCTTTGCTCGGTATGGTTTTTTCTTATTTTTGTTTGATATTTCCAGTGTTGAGATTTTCCCACAGTGTGGACATTTTGCTGCTATCTCTATTTTCTCTAAAGGAATTCTTGATACATCAAAAAATCTCTTTTTACAGACTGGACATGCCATTTGTTCCATAATACCTCCTTATCTTTCCTTGTTAGCTTCTTTGCTAATTTCTTTCTTAAAAAAATATAGCTAAGCTATATTTTAAAAACTAAATTCGTTATATAGTTCTTTTGTTAATTCAAAGTCATTAGGTGCATAGCCTAATACTTTTAATCGAACTAATGCTGCTGTTTTTGATACTTGGAATTGCTCTGATACTTTCATGATGAAATCAAATAGATAAGTCTCATCCTTAATGTGCTTATCATAACCTAGATAGTATAGATACTTTATAATCGCTTTTTTATTCATCAAAAGACAAGAAGCAAATGTGTTTGCCTGCCATTCTATTGTATCCATAAATCCCCAGCGTTTATTTTTCTTCTTATTAACATCGCCAGTTCTACAAGCTAGTGACGCAGGCTTTTCTTCTTCATTAAAAAAAGTTAGTTGGTTTGGATCTCTATAGAATACACACGGATGAATTACACCATGGCCACATTCATGAGCTAGGGTAAATCTTCTAAATCCTTTATCTCTTGGATTGTCCAATTGCTTATCTATTAGAATAGTATTGGCTCTATCTGTAAGATATTCTAGTTCCCATTGCCCAGTTTCAACATTTGGTATTAGGCTTTTCATTGTTCGTATTACTTGGTCATCATTAAAGACCATCATCCCTGCATAGCATCCGTTATGAGATAAGTAGGCATATTCAACATTAAACCCTAAATCAAATTCTGCCAGTCCCTCAATATCTACTGCTTCAAAATTCTCGATTGCAGAAGGACAATATTTATTGAGAATTTGCTCGGTCAGTGATTCAATTTGATCTAAAGTGATAAATGGAGCACCTGTACTTGATTTGTTGAAGTTATATTGATACATGCCTACCTCTCTTTTTCAATTTCTTCAATGAATTTTATCCACTCTTCTTCTTTAACATCTAAGTCTCTAGCCTTTCTCAAAGCTACGCTTAAGCCTTTAGTCTTTAAAATATACTCTGGCAAATCAGGTGCCACCGTATTTCTTTGCTTTCCAGCTAAATCCATCATAATGGATGATTCTTCTTCATCCAAGTTTAATATTTTAGCAATTTGGTTCAACCTATCTAAGTCAAAAGAATCTCTTTTTCCTTTCTCTACATCGCTTAGAT
Source organism: Finegoldia sp. P3-F-LR (assembly GCF_052932165.1). Lineage (NCBI taxonomy): Bacteria > Bacillati > Bacillota > Tissierellia > Tissierellales > Peptoniphilaceae > Finegoldia > Finegoldia sp. P3-F-LR. The sequence continues at coordinate 64,570 of NZ_JBRFJE010000006.1, forward strand.
ACGGTGAGGAAATATTAAGCCTGTCCGCCATATCCTTTAAGGTGATTCTTAAATCCTTTCTCTTCTGAGAAATAAAATCCCCAAAAGTCAGTTCGTGATTGTTCATGATTACCTCCTATTACTTTATTAGCTAATATGCTAACTTGTTTATATTTTACAACTTATTAATTGATGTGTCAAGTCCTAATATCTATTCTGTTCACTCTCCCTATAAATATCTATCCTGCCTACACACCCCTACGATTTTTACTATTGATATGTTCCCACAAGGTGTTTTCCAAATAAAAAAATGGCTTTTAAGATTTCTTCTAAAATCCTAAAAGCCATTGATTTCAACAGTCTTATAGCTTGTTATTCTATTTTCTTGACATCAATACTACACTCTCCACGTGCATTGTCTTCTGGAACATATCCACGAGCTTCACATCCTCAACACCAAATCCATTTTCTGTTAAAAGTTTCAAATCCCTGGCTAGTGTTGCTGGGTCACAGGAGATGTAGACGAGTTTTTTTGCTGTGGATTTAATTATTGCTTCGACGACTTTCTCATCCATTCCTTTTCGTGGTGGGTCGACAAGGATTACATCGAAGTGTTCTTGTGTGAGTTTTCCTACGACATTTTCTGATTTTTCTTCAATAAACTGAATGCTTTGAAGATTGTTCAGTTTTTTGTTTTGGTTGGCATCTTTAACTGCATCTTTTACGACTTCGACTCCGATTGTGTTATTGCCATTTCCAATGTACATTGTTGTAGTTCCGATTCCGCAGTATAAATCCAATATTCTGTCATTTTCCTCTGCATTCATCATTTGTTTTGCCGTGTCGTAGAGCAAACTTGTGTTGTATTTGTTTACTTGGAAGAATGATTTGGGGCTTATTATGAATGATAAGTCTCCAATTTTATCCACAAATTGTTTCTTCCTATAAACCAAATCAAAGTTTTTATTTTTCGCATAAATTTCTACGATGCTTTCTACAGATTTTAAATTTTCTAGCATTTCATCTGATAAATAATCCATGGAGATTTGGATTTCGTCGTTGTAATTGGATCTGATTTTGATTTCCGACACGCCATTCAAATCCTGATTTTCCAACCAATTTATCATTTGATTGATTGATTTTGATGCAATTTTGCAAGTGGATATTTGTGTTAAGTTGTGTGTTTTTCTGTTATAATATCCAAGTTTTCCATTTTCCACTTTCAAATCTACTTTATTTCTGTAATAATACTCAGCATTTGTGAGTATGTCGACATCTTTGATATCCAGCTTTGCGATTCGTTGCAATTTGTTGAGCACGGAATTTTTTTTGATTTCCAATTCTTTTTCGTATGTAATGTCTTGCATGCTGCATCCGTCACATTCGTAGAAATGTGGGCAAAGCGGTTCTTGTTTATGAGGTGATTGTTGTATTGTTTTTGTTTTTGTTGCAAATATCAAATTCTTTTTTTCTTTTATTTTCTTTGCTTCGATTATTTCTCCAACACTTCCTCCATCTACGAACACTGTTTTTCCTTCGTATTTTGCGACACATCTTCCGTCATCTATCATATCTATTATTTCTAATTTCATTTAATCACCTCTTTATCTTTTTATTATATCAAATTTGGACGCAAAAAAGATTGGGACGCCCTGTTCCCAATCTCTATTTCCAAATTTTCTATTTTCTTTCAAATTGCGCGTTGTATAATTGTGCGTAGAATCCATCACGTGCCAATAATTCGTCGTGTTTTCCTTTTTCTACGATGTCCCCATCTTTCATTACAAGTATCAAATCCGCGTTTTTAATTGTGGATAATCTGTGTGCGATTACAAATGATGTTCTTCCTTTTGCAAGTTCGTCCATTGCATCTTGAACGATTATTTCTGTTCTTGTATCCACGGAGCTTGTGGCTTCATCTAGTATCAACATTGGCGCGTGACTTACCATTGCACGTGCGATTGTGAGTAGTTGAAGTTGTCCTTGCGACAATGATTGCTTGTCATTTAAAATGGTGTCATATCCGTGTGGAAGTGTTCTGATAAAGTGATCTAGATTCACGCGTTTGCACACATCGATCAATTCTTCATCAGTTATATCTTTTTCTCCGAATGTTATGTTTTCTCTGACACTTGCTTCGAACACCCATGAATCTTGAAGCACCATACAGAACTGGTCTCTCAAATTCTCTCTGGATAAGTTTTTCGTATCAATTCCGTCTACCAATATTTGTCCGTCGTTTAGTTCGTAAAATCTCATTAATAGATTTACGATTGTAGTCTTACCGGCTCCAGTTGGCCCAACTATGGCGATTTTTTCTCCTGGATTTACTTTTACGTTGAAGTCCTTAATGATGATTTTTTCAGGATCATATCCAAATCTAACGTTTTTGAATTCAACTTCGCCTTTTGCTTTTTCTAATTTTTCAGTGACATTTTCTTCTTCTAATTCTTCTTCATTCAAAAATTCGAACACTCTTTCTCCTGCTGCTGCAGCTCTTTGCAAAGTGTTGAAGCTTTGTGCGATATCTGATAAAGGATTTGTGAATAGTCTTACATAAATCATAAAAGCTACGATAACCCCGAATGATATTTTGCCGTTGATCGCCAATGCTCCTCCGACTATGCAGACCATTACGTATGAAAAGTTTCCAGCAAATTGCATGATTGGCATCATAAGTCCGGACAAAAATTGTGATTTCCATGCACTAGCGTAGAGTTTAGTGTTTGTTTGTTCAAATTCATCTACGGCTCTTGCTCCTGCGTTGTAAGCTTTGATGACGTTGTGACCAGTGTACACTTCTTCGATTTGTCCGTTGATATCACCCAAGTTTTGTTGTTGTTCTTTGAAATATTTTTGTGATTTTTTCATTATTATTGTAATGAACACAAATCCCACAAGCGATGACAAAATCGTCGTTATCGTCAATATTCCCGAATTATAAATCATCATCACTACAGTTCCAATAAGCATTACGATACTTGTCAACAATGCTCCAACAGATTGGTTCAAGCTTTGGCTTATTGTGTCAACGTCGTTTGTTACTCTACTTAGAATATCTCCAAAAGTTGTGTTATCAAAATAGCTAAATGGCAATCTATTGATTTTTTTTGCTATCTCTTCTCTGAATGATTTTGAGATTTTTTGCGTAACATCTGCCATGATGAATCTTTGCAACAAATTCAACACAAGTGAAGATAGGTAGAATATCAACAGCATCAACGTTATTGATTTTACGCTATCCATGTCAATCGCAGTTACAACGGGTTTTCCTTTGACAATTTTAGGAAGTCCTTTTGTGATTTCATCTGTGATTAGTTTTAATTTATCAGGTCCAATTATTTGCAAAATCGTCGCTATTACGCTTGCCACAACTGCTATCAATATCAATGGAAAATAAGGTTTCAAATACCCTGCCATTTCTTTTAATGTTTTTTTGAATTTTTTCGGTTTTTCATTTACAGTTTGTCTAGGCATTTAATTCCTCCTCTGTTAATTGCGAGTAGGCTATTTCACTGTACACTTCACAATTTTTCAATAAATCTTTGTGTTTACCTATTCCTGCTATTTCTCCATTTTCAAGTACGATTATTTGATCTGAATCCATTATCGAACCCACCCTTTGAGCGACAATAATAGTTGTAGCATCAGGGCTTTTTTCTCTCAATTGATGTCTAAGTTCGCTGTCTGTTTTGAAATCAAGTGCAGAGAAACTGTCGTCGAACAGATAAATATCTGGTTTTTTGTAGATTGCTCTGGCTATGGACAATCTTTGTTTTTGTCCCCCAGAAACATTCTTACCTAATTGTGCGATTTCGTGGTCAAATTTTTCGTCAAATTTGTCGATAAACTCCATAGATTGTGAAGTATCTGCCGCTTGTTCTACTTTTTCAGTATCCATACCATCTTCTGAGAATGAAATGTTCGATTTTACATTTCCTTTGAATAGGAATGATTTTTGGAAAACGGCGCCTATTTTTTCGTACAAAAATTTAAGCTTATACTTTCTAATGTCGATTCCTTGGATTTTTACGACACCTTCAGTCGCATCGTAAAATCTCAAAAGCAAATTCAAGATAGTGCTTTTGCCAGATCCTGTGGAACCTATTATAGCTACCTTTTCTCCTTTTTTCACCTTAAAATCAATATCTTTTAAAATATATTGCTCGGAATCTGTGTATTTGAAAGATACATTGTCAAACTCAATCTCATATTCGTAATCTTCATTTGAGCTATCAATATCTCCATCTTTAATTGAAAGTTCTGTATCCAACACTTCGTTGATACGATTTGCAGAGATTTGTGCTCTTGGAATCATTATGAATATCATACTCATCATCATAAATGACATGACAACTTGCATTGCATACGAACTGAACACAACCATATTTGAGAACAAAACGTATTTGTCCATCATATTCGCAGCATTTATGAGTCCTGCCCCTATGAAATAAATCACAAGAGTTAGAACAGACATCCCCAAATTAATTGCAGGAAACATCGTACTCATTGCACGACTTGTGAACAGTTGAGTATTTGTCAATCCAACATTTGCCTCTTCAAACTTTCCTTCTCTAAACTCTTCAGAATTATACGCTCTTATAACTGCAAGTCCTGTTAAGTTTTCACGCAAAATCCTGTTGATATTATCTGTTAAAGTTTGCATTATTCTGAATTTCGGCATAACCAAAACCATTAGAATTGCAACGAAAATGATTAAAATCAACACAGTGACAGCAGTCGCCATTGTCCATTCAAATCCCTTGTTGTAGATTTTCGTGATAGCCCACACAGCCATTATTGGAGCTTTAATCAAAATTTGTAATCCTATCACTATTACCATTTGAATTTGAGTAATATCATTCGTAGATCTAGTTATCAAACTTGCTGTGGAAAATTCGTTGATTTCTTTCATGGAAAAACTTTCCACCTTGGAAAATATTCTAGACCTCAAATCTTTGGAAAATGACGCCGATACCTTCGACGCCAAAAATCCTACGATAATTGCTGAAATCAAAGAGCCGAATGCACACAAAAGCATCCATTTTCCTTCGCCGATAATATCACTTACACTGTGACCCGGACTTTCTACATACATCGTGATCTTCGACATATAATCCGGAATTTTCAAATCCAAATACACTTGAGTAACGATAAACACAAAACTCAAAAGTATCTGCATCCATTGTTTTTTATTCAAATATCTAATTATTTTTATCAAAACTATCATCCATTTCTTTAAATTTATCTTCGCAAACCTTGCTTATCTTTGGCAAATTTTTAATAAGCTTGTCGATTATTCTGACGAAATTTTCAGAATCTTCTTCTCCCAAAGCATCAAACATTTGACCAAGAGCATACATTATCTTGTCCTCAGTTTCTTGGGCAACATTTTTTCCTTTTTCAGTTAAACTTACCAAAGTTTTTCTCCTGTCGATTTTATCTCCAGTTCTAGTTGCAAGTTTGCGTTGTTCCAGTTTTTTTATAATTGCTGCAACTCTCGCGCTGGAAATTCCCATAGCAAGTTCAATATCTTTCGGATAAGTCGATCCACCTTCCGATTTTATAAATCCCAAAGCCATGTTTTCTCCTCTGACAGAATCGTTGATTTGTTTGTGAGGATGATGCTTTCCAATGCTGTGCACGCATCTTATAACTTCTTTTGCTAATTTTTCATTCATAATATCACCTTTTACCTAATACTATTAGAATTATACGCCTATCAATAACCATTGTCAATAATTTTTGAATATTTTTTTGTTTCGTTCAAATCAAAAACAACCACCAAGATATTCTTGATGGTTGAATTCATATTTTAAAAATTAAATTTGTTGTTAAATCAATTTTTCTAAATTAAATTGACATCTTCGCCGTTCAAAACTTTCTTCACAGTTCTCATTGAACACATTTTGCCGCACATTGTGCAGGAATCTTCTTCAATCGGTTGAGATTCTTTTCTGTATTTCTTTGGTTTTTCGCTGTCAATTGCAAGTTCGAACATTTTTTCCCAATCCAAGTTGAAACGCGCTCTGCTCATTTCGTCGTCCCTTTCTTTTGCTCCAGGGATTTTCTTCGCGATATCTCCAGCGTGTGCTGCGATTTTCGTAGCGATGATTCCTTCTTTCATATCTTCCAAGTTAGGAAGTCTCAAATGTTCAGCAGGAGTTACGTAGCACAAGAAATCTGCTCCAGTACTTGCTGCGATTGCCCCACCAATTGCTGATGTGATGTGGTCGTATCCTGGTGCAATGTCTGTAACCAAAGGTCCCAACACGTAGAATGGCGCGTTGTTGCAGATTGTTTTTTCGATTTTCATATTCGCTTCGATTTGGTCGATTGGAACGTGACCTGGTCCTTCAATCATTACTTGTACATTTTTTTCGTAGGCTCTTTTTGCCATTCTGGATAAATTGATTAGCTCTTGAATTTGCAAATCATCTGTCGCATCGTTAATGCAACCTGGTCTTAGTGCATCTCCCAAGCTAAGTGTGACGTCGTATTTTTCGCAGATTTCAAGTACATCGTCGTATCTTGTCACAAGTGGATTTTCCTTGTTATTAGCAATCATCCACGCGAATAATAATGATCCACCACGTGATACGATTTTTGTAATTCTATCTGTTGTCTTCAAATGTTCTGCGATATCTCTTGTAAGTCCTACGTGAATTGTGATGAAATCCACTCCATCTTTTGCGTGTTGTTCCACAACTTGTAAGAATTCTTCTTCAGTAATATCCTTCAATTCTTTATCTAACATTCCAACGCAATCGTACATCGGAACACTTCCAATCATTGCAGGAGAATAGTCGATAAGTTCTTCTCTGAACTGTCTAGTCTTTCCGTAATTTGACAAATCCATTATCGCTTCTGCATCCATGTCGATTGCTACTCTAACTTTTTCCATTTCCTTTTCAATGTTGTAGCAATCTTTTGAAATTCCCAAGTTCACGTTGATTTTAGTCTTCAAACCTTCACCAACACCGTGTGCATCTAATGATTTGTGGTTTTTGTTCGCAGGAATAACCACATATCCTTTTTCAACTTTTTCTCTAAGAATTTCTACGTCTATATTTTCTTTTTCCGCTACTCTTTTCATTTCTTTTGTAATGATTTTCTTCTTTGCAGCGTCTAATTGAGTTGTATATTCCATAAATACCTCCTAAATTGATTTGGAGACTGGAAAAAAATAACGGATACATAACCCATGTATCCGCAAAAAACATTCTAAGTTCTTCCCTTCGCATGCATTATCATGAGCAGGTATAAGGGTTTCTAAAAAGATCTCAGCGTAAAGCACCCCCAGACTCCAAATATATTATAACACAAACTTTTAATTTAATTCTACAAGCTTGATTTTGTCGTTTTTCTTAATAATTCCGCCTTTTAAAACTTTGCAGAAAATTCCTTCCGTTGGCATAATACAATTGCCGACTTTTTGTTTTATCGCACAACCTTTGTGACATTCCTTGCCGATTTGTGTCACTTCAAGCACACATTCTCCAATCGTCAACACTTGACCGACCGGAAGCGTAAATAGTTCAATGTTTCTCGTCGTAATATTTTCAGCGAAATCCCCGTCTTTCAAATCAAGACCCATCTCGCGCATTTTGTTGATGGATTCTTCTGCCAAAAGCGACACTTGTCTGTGCCAATTTCCAGCGTGTGCATCTCCAACCAACCCGTGATTCACTTTTAATTCTGCAAATTCTACAGGAGTTTTCACAGTGCCTTTTTTCTCGCTGATATTCACATCGATGACAACTGCCTCATCACTGTCGACACTTCTGTTGTAAACGCCGCTTTTGCCACCTTCTTTGTGAAGTAATTCCACATTTGTAATTCGCATCGAACGGTCAATAGCCTTGCACATATCGTAAATCGTAAGAGCCGCCACACTTGCAGCAGTCAAACTTTCCATCTCAATTCCAGTTTTCGATTCTGTGTTTGATTGAACGAAAATATCTATAAAATCATCTGCCAATTCGAATTTAACATCAACTCCTGTGATGAAAATATTGTGACACATTGGAATAATCTCCGATGTTTTCTTCGCAGCCATAATCGCCGCAGTTTGTGCGACACTCAAAACGTCGCCTTTTTTGATGGATTTTTCGGTGATTTTTTGCATAGTTTCTTTTTTCATATAAATCCTACTGTGAGCCACAGCAACTCTTTTAGTAGTTTCCTTTTCAGATACATCCACCATTCTTGGCAAACCATCTTCGTTAAAATGAGTTAAATCCACATTAACCTCCTATAGTATTCATATCCCTTTTGTTGAAGTTACCTTCTTCGAGATAATGTCTTTCTGGTTTATTGTATATTTCTTGTGTAATAATTTGTCGAATATCGTCGCCATTTCGAATACGATCTTTCAAATTAATCGACTTATTCGAATGCAAGCACATCAACAAATTGCCCTTGCAATCCAACCTAACCCTGTTACACTCAGAGCAGAATTTGTGAGAAATCGGATTGATAAATCCAACCACAGCACCATTTGGATTGGTGTAATATTCTGCGACCTTGGATTTTTTCAAATTATCATCCAATTTTTTCAAATCGCCGATTTTTTGGATAATTTCTTCATTTGACACGTAATCATCAGATTTCCCAATAGCTTCACCAATTGGCATCAGCTCAATAAATCTCACAATCACTCCGTCCTCTGCGAATTTCACAAAATCTTCTATCTCATTGTAGTTGAAATGTCTCATCACAACGGTGTTGATTTTGATTGGTTTCATATCCATTTGTTTTAATTTGTCGATGGATTTCAAAACTTTTTTCAAATCTCCGCCACGCGTTATGTCGCGAAATTTATCCACATCCAAAGTGTCTAGCGAAATGTTGAATCTGTCCACGCCACTTTCCTTTAAATCGTCAGCCATATCGTACAATTTAATCGCATTGGTAGTCATGCAGATTTCTTCTATTCCCATGTCCTTGATGCCTTTTACCAAATCCAATATTCCGTTTCTAACCAAAGGTTCGCCTCCAGTTAAACGTACTTTTTTTATTCCCAAATCCTTGAAAACTTCTACGATTTTCAAAGTTTCATCTATAGTCAGAATTTCATCGTGATTCAAGTGCTGTATTCCTTCTTCTGGCATACAGTATTTGCATCTCAAATTGCACTTGTCCGTCACCGAAATTCTCAAATAATCTATCTTTCTTCCGAGAGAATCTTTCATTTTACCACCTTTATATATTATATCATATAACGCTTAAGGGTAAAAAATTTCCCCAACTTGATTTCTCAAATTGGAGAATTCGTTCAAATTATTCTTTTAATAAAAGTTCCTTTGCTTTTTCTAATCTTTCCTTCATAGAATTAATGTGAGATTCAGACACGTTATCTTGATCGGACAATCTCTTGATACCTTCTTGTAAAATATCAATTTCGTTGTCGTAATCCTTCATGCTTCTGTACACACTAGCATAAGAACTGTAAAGAGCAGGAGTACACAATCCGTTTTCACGCGCAGTGTCGTAGTTTTTGATTGCAGATTGGAAGTGAGAATCCTTTCTGAATTTTTCTCCTTCGTTCCAATATCTCAAACCTTCCTTCGCACCCTTAGCTGGATCGTCCAAGTTTTTGATATCAAACACAGCAACTCTACTGTTGTGTGGGTGAATTACAACTTCTTTTGTAGTCTTGATTTTGTTGAAAATCTCATCCAAGTTATCCTTGTTTTCTTCTTTTAATTTCTTCAACACATCCATCATGTGATATACAGGAATTTTCTTGGAAAGTTTTTGTTGTGCCTTGTCTTCGTATTCCTTAACCTTTGCAATGGAATCATCGCCAATGTAAATCCAAGCAGTTACATCATTTGCAAATTGGTCGTCGACGATTTTAATGTTTTCGTGTTCCAACAAAGATTTTGTTTGGTTCAAATATTTATCCAAATCATCCTTGTAAATGTTCGCGATAATTTCATCGTCAACGCCTTTTTCTACTAAGTACACAGATTTCAAATTATCCAAGTCAACCTTTTCGAAATCATCATAATCCATATCCAAATAATGTTGTTCATATTCAGCGACATACAACACCGGTGCTTGTTCAAATCTGTAGTTTGGTGTAGTTTCTGACTTTAATAATCCCGATTTTCTAGTAATCATATTAGGAGTCACACGATTGATAATTACATTGTCAGTTTCTTTCAACACTCTCTTCAACTCTTCTTGTTGCAAATCACGAGCTTCGTCTTCTTCCAAGTTGTCCTTGATGATTTTCGATTCCACATCTAATTTTTCTTTGATTCTTTCTCCGTGATAACTTTCAAATCCGAAAGACTTAGAATCTTCACCATAACCGTAACCAACATAGAAGATTTCCCCAGTGTCCTTTACACTCCATTCAAAAACATACCAATCATTTTTGTGAGCTTGACTGTTAGTCTCCTTTTCTTCTGAAGAAAAAACGCTTTTTAATTTATCAAATATACCCATAATATCCTCCAAATTTTAAATAATACGATACATCAAATAAAGTCCCGCTAAAATGATTAAAATGAAAAACAAAATATCGAAATCTCTGTTTTTAATCGCTGCCAACATCTCCAAAACCATCAGCATCAACACAATAGCTATAGAAGCATAGATGAAAATGCTTGATAATGGTGATATCAAAACGCTTACAAGTTTCGGATAACTCATTCTAAGTTTCAATTCCATAATAAATAGAATTACACCCACAATAATCGTCCTAAATTCGTATTTGTATAATTTGTTTCTCAATTTATTCATAGTAGTGCCTCCCAAGATGTTCTTTACATTACTTTGAATATACTTTTCTTTATTATACCATATTCGATTTGTCCGAATAAAAAAACGCGAAAATTTTTGCAAACTTTCACGATTAAAATTTATTACGACAAATTAAAAATAACAAGCAAAAAATAGCAAACCTTAATGCACGAATATCTAGACTACACAAATTGAAGATTTCTAAATCTCAAAATCCTAAAATCGTAAGCACACTTCGTTTACGCGGTACGATTTTTTACGGATTTTTTCGATTTGAAATCAAAACAATTTATTCCGTATGATATTCTTAGCATTAACGGTTTGCTATTAAATACTCACCATTTTATTCCAAAACTGGTGCCATTAGAACTTTTCCAGTTCCTCTGTACACATTCACAAGTCCTTCGCCGCTTGTCGCAGAACCTATCAATGATTTACCAGCTCTTTCAACTGTAAAACTCAACGAACCACTCCAAGCAATTGCCATGTTTCCATCTACCTTCAACACATCATTGTCAAGCGTTATTTCAATCAATTCTTCTCTCGGTACATAAGATTCCAACGCGACAATTCCCGTTCCATGTAATCCTAAGTTGAATAGACCTTCGCCACCTGCAACAGCCGATGAAATATTGGATTGCATAATAGCTTTGTGTTCTAATTCAGAATCACAAGCCAAGAACAATCCATCTTCAATGATGATTTCGTTGTTCCAATCATCTGCATCCAACAATAAAATGTGCTTGTATGTCGGTTCCAACACCAAAAGCCCGTCGCCTGTGTATTCTGGCTTTATCGCACCTTCACCCGTTACAGAACCACGCAATGCTTTTTTGAAGAAATCTCCAGCCCCTTTTATTCCGGTAGTTGAGCTGACATTTCCAATCATCCATTGCATAGCACCTGCTTGCACAGTTATGTTTGATTGAGAAACATCACACACCAATTGTCTTCTTCTGACATTCATTTCTGATGCGAAATAAGAGCTTTGTGCTTGTTCGTAATCAACCGACAAATCCCTCTTGTATTCTACAACTTTAAATGCTCCATTTTGTTCTTTGATTATGACATCATCATTATCTTCAAAATTTTTAACTTTAAACATATAGCACCTCTTTTCATGAATATTATACCATATTGTTCAATTCGCTAATTTGCTTTTTGTAAAATTTGTTATATAATTACATCTTGGCTATTTTTGAATTTTATTATATAATTTTACAAAAGAAGGAGAGAACTATGAAAAAGAAAATATTACACACCTCCCTTGCTTATGTAGCAGTGCTAACTGGTGCTGGGCTTGCAAGTGGACAAGAAATCTTGCAATATTTCACAGCTTATGGCAAATCTGGTTTATGGACTGCGCTATTTGTTTTGTTGTTGCATACATTTATTGGAGCGATTATTTTAGAGTTGGGTTCGTATTATTTTGCAGATGAACACAGCGATGTTTTGGACGAAATAGCATCCAAAAAATTCACTAGAATTTTCGACATTTTACTTATTTTGACAGAATTTATAATCGGATTCGTAATGCTATCAGGTGCAGGATCCAACCTCAACCAACAATTTGGACTAGCTCCATGGATAGGGTCTTTGATTTGCGCACTACTTGTAATTTTCGTTGGAATGATGGATTTTGAAAAAGTTACAAGAATTATCGGAGCATTCACGCCAATTATTGTTGCGTTAATTTTAATCGCATCAGTCTATACAATTATAAAATTTGACGGAAGTTTTGACCAATTGGATCCAATTGCTAAGACTATTCCGAAAAATTTCGACAGTCCTTGGCTTTCTGTAATCAACTATTTTTCATTGTGTATGATGGTTGGTTTAAGTACGGCGTTTGCAATCGGTGGCAATCACGTTTTATCAGAAGAGGCCAAAGTAAGTGGATTGTTGGGAGGATTTATCACAGGAACCATAACAGCTCTCTTGGCAGTTGTGTTGTTCATGAGAGTCGATATATTAAAAGATGCAGATCTTCCAACACAAACTCTAATCGAAGAAATCAATCCAGTTTTAGGTTTGATAATGAGTTTTGTAATATTCGGAATGATTTTCAACACAGCTATCGGCTTGTATTATTCGTTAGCTAAAAGAGCTTCCAAGGACAATCCTACAAAATACAAAATGTATTTGATTGGATTTGTAACGATAGGATTTTTCCTAAGCTTTTTAGGATTCAGAAAACTTATCAGCATCACATACCCAATCATCGGTTACGCTGGAATAATTTTGATAATATTCCTAATCTACGCATACATCAGAGACTTCCAAAAAATCAAAAAAGAATCCAAAAGAAGATTTAAAATCTTGGATTTATTGGAAAAGAAATACGACGACGATCAGTATTACAGCAAAAAAGATGAACGAAAAGTAAAATCCATGATTGAAGATTCTAACTTGGACAACAAAGTTTTGAAAGAAGAAATGGAAACAATGGCTGAAGAAAATCAATCAAATGATGATGAAGAAGATACGGAAGAATAATTTATGGGCTGCTATACCGGTAGCCTTTTTTATTTGAGATTTTCGTAGATTAGAAAGTTCTACGGATTAGAAATCTCAGCAAATTAAAAAATCCTCTGGCTAAGAATATCATACGAAACAAATTGTTTGATTTCAAATCGAAAAAATCCGTCAAAAACGCATTTGCGTAAGCGTTAACGTGCTTACGATTTTAGGATTTTGAGATTTAGAAATCTTCAATTTGTGTAGTCTAGATATTCGTGACAGAGGATTTTTTAATTTATTAAGCCAAAGGATCTCCCACTTCTTCTAATTAATTTTATTTGTTATTTTCTTGCATCATATTTTCATAAGTGTTATACTAGTTGAAATATTTTAAAGCGAGGAGATAATATGAAAACCAACAAAAAATCATTACTGAATTTTCTGATTCCATCGATTATCGGGATAATCATCTTCATGATACCCGTAAAATTCGATGGCGAATGGACTATAATCGTCAAAATTTTCGCTGATTTTATAGCCAAAACCATCGGCGATTATCTGCCAGCACTTTGCACAATTATAATCACAATATCTTTTGTGATGAGTGTTTTGGCAAGTTTCAATGTAAAATTCATCAAAGAAAACAAACTTTTAGATCAAACATTTTCTGTAACGCCTGTGTGGCTAGTACTTAGAATTCTAGGATTTATAGTCGTGTGGATGGTAGTGTTGAAGGACAAGCTTAACCTTGGGCCGTTTTTCGACATGATAGTTGCCGATGAATCTGCAACATTTATACTCAACGATTTGTTGACATCACTTGTAATTATTTTCGTAATAGCAAGTATGCTTCTACCACTTTTATTAGATTTCGGACTTTTGGAATTTATCGGTGCGATTTTCACAAAAATAATGCGCCCAGTATTTTTGATTCCTGGACGTGCCGCAGTAGATTGCATCACAAGTTGGATTGGAGATGGAACATTGGGAGTAATGCTGACTGCAAATCAATACGAGTCTGGATATTATTCTGCAAAAGAAGCTGCAATTATTTCTACGAATTTCTCTGCAGTTTCCATCACATTCAGCCTTATCGTTTTATCCCAAGTTGACATGGTCGACTATTTCGGAGTGTACTACCTATTGGTGTGCTTAGTTGGAATTGTCTGTGCGATTATAGTCCCAAGAATTCCACCATTGTCACTAAAAAAAGACGACTACGTAGTAGGCTCTAATCATGATAGCAAAGATATTGCAGAAAATTATAATTCATCGGTACAATACGGACTAGATTTGGCAATCAAACGTGCAGAATCTCACAAAGGAATCGGAGAATTTTTGAAAAACGGAATCGAAAACGCATTTGGAATGTGGTTTTCAGTAATGCCGATTGTTATGATAATCGGAACGGCATCACTTGTACTTGCCAACAACACGCAAGTTTTTGAAATCTTGGGCAAGCCTTTCTTGCCACTGTTGAATTTTCTGAAAGTTCCAGAAAGTTTGGAAGCCTCTAAGACAATGATTGTAGGATTCAGCGACATGTTCACACCATCCATCATCGCTGCAAGCACAATTCAATCGCAAATGACCAAGTTCATCGTAGCGACAATCTCCGTAACACAATTGATATACTTATCAGAAGTCGGTGGACTAATCCTAGCATCGTCAATTCCTGTAAACTTGTTCGAATTATTCGTCATATTTATCGAACGAACAATAATTTCGCTTTTGATAGTAGCACCAATCGCACATTTGTTGTTTATGTAAACGAAAACCAGAGAACGTACAATTCTCTGGTTTTTTTGATTTATTCTATTGTCCACGTAATTGTAACAGTATCTTGCACATCAATGTCGTCAGCCTCGATGTCTATGTCATATGTCGATGCCGCTTCACAAACCATCCAATCATCCATCGGCGAAGAATATATCTCAATTTCTCCCCACGAATAATCTATGTTTAGTATTTCCTTCAACTTCACACCAGAAGCCTTCGCCAACACCTTTGCCTTCGTCGTAGAATCTTCTACAGCTTTTTCTAGCAAATCATTCTTGACCTTTTCCTTGTCCTTTACAGTGTGATTGATTTCAAACTTCACTTTTACATCGCAATGCGCCAATTCGTACAAAACTTTTCCCAGTATCTTATTGTCATTGGCAAACTCAATATATGTGCGATGCTCGTATTTGTAACCTACGAATCTGTCCTTATAGTCGTCGTTTTTGTCACGATAGCTCTCGTATTCAGAATCAATCGAAAAATATGTCGTCTTCAAATTCTTCGGGTCGAGCCCCGCATTTTTCAAAGCGTCTCGTAAAATCCTCGTGTCTTGTGTCGATTGTTCAATAGTTTCGTCATAATTCCAGCACAAACCCTCAGCTTTTATCGTAATCTTGATAGTGTCAGGCTTCACCGAAATCTTGCCCTTACCCTTTACGCGAATAGTTCTTTCCATAATGATCTCCTTTTGCTGATAAATTTATCCTACAACTTCGTCGATGTAAACACTTCTAAAGAATAATCTATGTATTAATTACTCAAATAATTATTTCTTCTCCTCTAATTTTTTAATACCGCCATCTCCAAGTTTTTTAAGTGATAACAATTGTGTTCTTGCAAGTTTTCTAAGTTCTACCATTCTATCTTTTTGATCCACACCTTTTCCAATAAGAATTGCATTATAACTTTCCATATTTGCAAGCACAAGTAATTCATTCAAGCTTGCATAGTCTCTCATATTGCCTTTTAAATCCGGATTTTCTTCACGCCACTGTTTTGCTCTCTTGTTAAATAAGGCAACATTAAGCATATCTGCTTCACTTGCGTATTTAAAAGATAATTGTTCATTAGTTAGGTCTTTTAAGAGATATTCTTTTATTGCATCTGTATGAATTTTGTAATTAATCTTGGAAATTTCTCTATGAAGATTCCAAGTTAATGATAGCTTTGAATTTTCATCTTCCTTCAATCTTTTATAGTCTTGAATAATATAAAGCTTAAACTCTGGAGAAAGCCAAGACGCAAATTCCATTGCTATATCGTAATGAGCATAAGTTCCTCCATATCGGCCCGCTTTTGAAACTATACCTATGGCATCTGTAGATTCTATCCATTTTCCTGGGGTCATTGTGAATCTATTTAGGCCTGCTTCATTTCTAAACGTGTCGAATTGCACACGGTTAAAATTTGGATTATTCAAAACTTCCCATAATCCTATAAATTCAAGGGTGTTTCTATTTCTCATCCAATTTTGAATAACAAATCTTGGATCATCTGTGTTTTTATATTTTGCTATATCCGTTAAGCTTATATAATCATTTTTAAAATCTTCAGTATATACTTGAATTGAAAATCCCTTAGCAGAAATTTGATCTTTCTTGATTTTCGACAATTTACTCCCTCCTTATGCTGGTGAACTCTTTACAATTTCAAATCCAAGGTTAGCTCCTGTTATGTTATCCATGTGATCACCTGCTATATTTTCATTCTTGTTTATTAAATATTCTTACCTTTTATTATATCAAAATGAGTTTGTTAATTCAGCATTGTAGCTGTTTGTCTGTGCAAAAAAATAGAGCGAAAGTTTGATTTCTTTCGCTCTGATTTTAAAAATTAATTTTGTTTTATGAAAAAATCGGATTTGAATTATCAAACCCGATTTGTCGTTAAATATTAGTTGTCACTTCTTGCGAATCCGTTTTTCATTTCGCAGCTTGCTGTGAATAAAACGTCGTGAAGTAATTTGTCTGTTTTTTCTTTTAAGAAATCTGCCATTTCTTGGTTTGCTTTTTCAAGTAATTCGTGAGCGTTTGCTGAGTTCTTAGCAAATTCTTCGTCGTATTTGTTGATGATTTCGTTGGATTTGGATTGAACTGCTCCTTGGTATCTTTCGATGAAGATTGCTGTTTTGTTGAAGTGCGCATCGCAAAGTGCTGCTATGATTCTGTTAGCCCAGTAGAAGTTTTCAGATGTTGCTTTTACTACTTGATCTCCTACATAGCTTGGTGTTGTTTCTACGTTTGCGTAGAATGCAACTGCTGCGTTGAATGCGTTGCTACCGAATGACAACCATTGAATTGCTCTGATTTCTTCTGGAGCGTATGGTCTTATTTGTGTGAAATGAGTTACGTTGTCACGGCTAATTCCCAATGGACGATACATTCCGCGGTAGTCTGGATCTCCGTGTTTTGCGTAGCAATCGTAAGGTGTTCCTTCGTAGTGGCTAGACAATATTGTCTTCATATCTTCAACTGTGATTTTTCTTTCTGGTACCATTGCCCATGGCAAATCATCAGATTCTGGTGTGAAATCAGCGTCTACTCCATCCCAAATCAATGTGTTAGGATTGAAATATCTAAGCATAATCCATGCTCTTGGTGTGTTGTATGTGTGATCTGAATGATCATGAGATCCGTATGCTAATCTTGGATTTACATAATCTTCTTGATCCAAGAATAAGTGATGTTTTTCGGACCATTCTTTCAAATCTTTTGAGCACATGAATTCATTTTGTTCACCATAAGCATCGTCGAAATCAAAATAATCAATTCCCAATTGGTTTGGCATTACAACGTATGCATCATCAGGAACTCTTCTTGCCATCCAGTGATGTCCGCCGATTGTTTCCAACCACCAAATTTCGTCAACATCTTGGAATGCGATTCCGTTTGATTCATAAGTTCCGTGTTCTTCAAGTAATTTACCTAATCTTTCAACGCCTTCTCTTGCAGAGTTGATGTAAGGGAGAACCAAAGTTACGAAATCTTCTTCGCCAATACCGCCACATTTTTCATCTTTTGTTGGAGATTGAATCAAAGGATCTGCTCCTTGAACTCTTGGATTAGTAGTGATCGTTTCAGTAGCGCTCATTGAAATATTTTTTTCGTTAACGCCTGATGCCGCCCAATCTCCTTCAAATGTGTCAGAGTTTGGAAGTGCTGTGTATCTCATAGGATTATCAGGTAAATCCACCTTGCATCCTGATAAAACTGATTCGTATTTTCTTGGTTGATCTTCTGGTTTTACAACTATAAATCTCTTAGCTGTAAAAATTCCAGAAGGGGAATCTTCACTTCTTGAAATAATTGTGGAGCCGTCAAAGCTCGCTTCTTTACCTACTAATAATGTAGTACATGCCATAATTACATACCTCCTCGTATAATATAGTTGTAGTAATGAATACTACATTTTATTCTCAATCCCACTTTCATATGGGATAATAATTGTATAGATAGAGGTCGTAGCTATCCTCCTTGAAGCTAGTCTTCCTATTTAA
>NZ_JBRFJE010000007.1:0-81178 GCF_052932165.1 Finegoldia sp. P3-F-LR
CGCTGGTAACTAAGTATAGGGGTTGCGCTCGTTGCGGGACTTAACCCAACATCTCACGACACGAGCTGACGACAACCATGCACCACCTGTATGGATGTCTCATAAAGAGAGGGGTATATCTCTATACCTTTCACCCACATGTCAAGCCCTGGTAAGGTTCTTCGCGTTGCATCGAATTAAACCACATGCTCCGCTGCTTGTGCGGGTCCCCGTCAATTCCTTTGAGTTTCACACTTGCGTGCGTACTCCCCAGGCGGAATGCTTAATGTGTTAACTTCGGCACCGAGGTTTGACCCCCAACACCTAGCATTCATCGTTTACGGCGTGGACTACCAGGGTATCTAATCCTGTTTGCTCCCCACGCTTTCGTACCTCAGCGTCAGTTTGTGTCCAGAAAGTCGCCTTCGCTACTGGTATTCCTCCTAATATCTACGTATTTCACCACTACACTAGGAATTCCACTTTCCTCTCCACTACTCAAGTTTATCAGTTTCCAATGCTTTACGGGGTTGAGCCCCGATCTTTAACATTCGACTTATTAAACCGCCTGCGTACCCTTTACGCCCAATAATTCCGGACAACGCTCGCTCCATACGTATTACCGCGGCTGCTGGCACGTATTTAGCCGGAGCTTTCTTCTATGGTACTGTCATTATCTTCCCATAGGACAGAACTTTACGATACGAATACCTTCTTCGTTCACGCGGCGTCGCTGCATCAGGGTTTCCCCCATTGTGCAATATTCCCCACTGCTGCCTCCCGTAGGAGTTTGGACCGTGTCTCAGTTCCAATGTGGCCGTTCATCCTCTCAGACCGGCTACTGATCGTCGCCTTGGTGGGCTGTTATCTCACCAACTAGCTAATCAGACGCGAGCCCATCTATGACCGATAAATCTTTGACCGTTAAAACATGTGTTTCTACGATTTTATGCGGTATTAATCCCGGTTTCCCGAGGCTATCCCACTGTCATAGGCAGGTTGCTCACGCGTTACTCACCCGTTCGCCACTCTCATTAGTAATCTTCCGCCGAAGCTTCTGTCTACTAAATCCCGTTCGACTTGCATGTGTTAAGCACGCCGCCAGCGTTCGTCCTGAGCCAGGATCAAACTCTCAATTTAATGTTTGTTTGAAGCTAGCTTTTCAGCTGACTTTTGCTTTTTTTATTCTCACCGAATTATTGTTTGGTTTGTACTTCTCTCAAAGTATTTACTTTATTTGATTTATTAAGGTTCTATAGTTTGTTGTCTTAGTGACAACTTTCTTCGCACTTTCGTAACGACTTTGTTAGTATATCATACTAACTTTTCTTTGTCAACACTTTTTCGAAATATTTTTCTTTCAAAATGTGTTTTCTTGAAATGTTACTTTAGTGAACTATTATAGTTTACTATCATCATTTCATTTTGTCAAGTGTTTTGTAAAACTTTTTTTATTTTCGTTTTACATGCATTACTTTCTTTTAAGTAATTTAAAAAGCACTTAACTCAAAGTGCTTTTATATAATATCAAGGTTTTTATTTATTGTCAAGTGTTTTTTTGTTTTTTATTTTAAAAATCGAATTTGTTTGTAAATGCTCTATTGTATTATGCTTAATCGACTTAGATGATAAGGATGCTACAAGTATTCCAAGAGCTATACTGGCGGCAAATAACATTGCATTTCTCGCATGTGAAAAAGCTAGTTTAGAATTTTGCTGAATTGTGTAATACATTGTGTAATACATATCTGCCCCTGGAACCAAAGAAATTATTCCTGGTATTACAAAAACTGTGACTGGCATGTGAACTTTTCTTGAAGCTATCTCTCCTATTATTCCTACGGCAATTGATGCAAACAGAGCTGCGATAAATTTATTGTTTAAAATCATTGTTAAATATTTGTAAACAAACCACGCTACAAATCCAGATACCATAACTATTTTATAAGACCTTTTTGGTGAATCGTAAAATAGCGAAAATCCTAATGTGGCAAATGATGAAATGATTGATTCTATAATTATATATATCATTAAATCGCCTCCATCATAACCGCAAAATACAATATACTACCAACACCTAGAGCTATACTCAACGCTGTAATCACAGCGTTAATCATAGAACTTATCCCAGATAATAAGTCCCCACTAAGTACATCTCTTACAGAGTTTGTAATGGAAACGCCAGGAACAAACGGCATGATACATCCAACGATAATACTGTTCATATCCAAAGCCACACTAAACATTCCAAAAATTTTCAATGTAACTAAAGTTAGAAATGTCATAAACGCAACTGTAATATATGTATTAACAAATTGTGGGTTTTCTTTTCGTTGAAAAAATCTAAAAACTAGCATTTCTAATATAGATATAAAGAAAGCTACGACAGGTTCAATAATGCCACCTACTAATAAATGTGCAAATAATCCTGAAGCTGCGGATGCCCCTAGGATGTATAATTTTTTATCTACAGCTCTATTATCTATTTTGTTTATTATTTCTATTGATTCATCCAAAGTGTACACATCTTTTACAAAATTTCTGGAAAAATTATTGATTTGATGAATTTTCCACAAATTTGTCGCCTTTGGAATTGTTCTTCTCATAGTAACAAGATCTCCAAAATCAAAACTCAAACATATAATTATACATGTATAAGATACGAATACATTTATTTTATTAACTTTTTGAATACTTTTACTCATTCTAAAAGCTGTATCTTCTACACGATATGTTTCTGCACCACTCTCGAGCAAAATTCTTGCAGTGTCAGCGACGACATCCATTAGATTTTGGCAATCTTCTTTTGTTTTAACAAATTGCAAAATATCTCCTCCAGTATTAAAATTATAACATATAGGAGGCAATTATGGATATTATCAAAAACAGAAGATCGAGAAGAAAATTTACATCTAAAAAAGTATCAATAGAAGATATGAAAAAAATCGTAGAAGCTGGAACCTATGCTCCAACCGGTATGAATAAACAAGACAACATAATCGTCGCTATTTCTGATGATAGTACAATGGAAAGCTTATTAAAATACATCAGAAAGCACTTAAACAATGAAAACTACAACGGATTTTATAATTGCAAAAATATGATTTTGATTTTGAGTCCACACGATAACAGAAATAGAAAATTCGACTGTGGATGTATAATGCAAAATATGATGTTAAAAGCTTGTGAACTAAATGTAGCAAATGTTTGGATTAATCAATTTTATGATTCTTATGATAGCGAACACATTAGAAAATTCTTACAATCTATAGACATCGATGAAGATTATGAAATAACTTGTGCACTTGCTTTAGGTCACAGCGAAGAAACCCCAAAAATCAAACCAAACAAATTTAGAACTAAATTTATCTAAAAAAAGATCGATTGAATTCTGACTCACAATCAGTTTTCAATCGATCTTTGTATTTTAGAAGTTATCGTAATAAATTCTGTCGTCAGTTACTCCAACTTCGTTCAATGCTTTTGTCAAAGACTCTATCATTCTTGGTGAACCGCATAGGTAAGCTGAGCTGTTCTTACCAGTTTCTTTGCAATATTTCTTGATTGCATCGTCAGCATGTCCAGTTTCTCCTTCCCAATTCATTTCAGGAGTTGTTCTTGACAATACTGGGATAAATTTGAAATCGTACAAATCTTCTTCAAATTCTTTCAATTCATCTAACAAGAATAAATCATCTGGAGTTTTGGCCCCAAAGTAGAATCTTGCTTTTCTCTTAACATCATGATCTCTCATATGGTTAAGGATAGATCTTATTGGTGCGAAGCCAGTTCCAGCTGCTCCCAATATAATTTCAGTATCTTCATCATGATAGTAGAAATCACCATAAGGACCATTAATAGTAACCTTATCGCCTTCTTTAAGAACTTTGTGGCAATAAGTTGTACAGATACCCTTGGTATAACCAATTAACAATTCTATATGTTTTTCATCTCTAATACTAGACGCAATAGAATATGCTCTGAATACTTCTTCATCTGATCCTTCATATCCATCGCCTTTTGGATATTCTTCTGCTTTTAATTGTACATATTGACCTGGTTTAAATTTGATTGTTTCTCCTTCTGGAAGTTCAAATCTAAACTTAGTTATTCTGTCAGTCAAAGGTAACTTTTCAACAAGAGTTGTTTCGTATTCTTTTACATTAAATAATTCTTCTGGAATTTGAATCGAAATATCTTTTTTAACTTTTACTTGACAAGATAATCTAACGCTATCGTTAAGTTCATCTTCTGTTAACATTGGTTTTTCTGTAGCAAGTACAGGACCTGCTCCATCCAAAACTTTTACTTTACAGTACCCGCATGATCCCTTTCCACCACAAGCTGATGGAATGAATACTTTTTGGTTTCTAAGTGTAGATAATAAACTATCTCCACCATCTACCGTAAATTCTTTATCGTTATTAATAGTTAGTTTTACTTCACCATAATCTGCAATGTATTTATCTGCAAATGAAAGCAACAATGCAAATAATGCACACAACACAGACACTACAATTGTTGTAATAATTATTTGTCCCATGATTCCTCCTTATGATATTTGAACTATACCAGAGAATCCGATGAATGCCATCGCCATGATTCCAGTTATAATTAAAGTTAGAGGAGATCCTTGGAGACCTTTTGGCACAGATGAATCTTTGATTTTGGATCTAATTCCTGCCATTGATACAATTGCTAGCATCCAACCAAGTCCACTTCCTATTGCAAATCCAACTGTTTGCAAGAAGTTGTAGTTTCTGATTACCATGAACAAACTTACCCCTAAAATCGCACAGTTTACTGTGATAAGTGGCAAGAATATTCCCAATGCGTAATACAAGTTCGGAATGTATTTTTCCAAAATCATTTCCAATAATTGAACAAATGCTGCTATCGATATAATAAATATTATATATCTCAAATATTCTATATTAAATCTAACAACTAATTTGTATAAGAAAAAGTTGATTATAGTTGTGATTGTCAATACGAATGTTACAGCTATTCCCAATCCTGTTGCAGTTTCAATTTCTTTACTTACTGCTATGAATGAACACATTCCCAAAAAGTTTGAGAAAATCATGTTTGAAGTAAAGATTGATGCAAAAAATATAACTAAAGGACTAATTGTCATTACTTAGCATCTCCTTCCTTTTTAAGATGAGCATTAGCAATCCACATAACAATAGGTAAAATGAAGAATGCTGCTGGTGGCATAACCATCATTGTCCAAGGCACAAAACTTTCAGGCATTATTCTAAATCCAAATACACTACCGAATCCCAATAATTCTCTGACTAAAGCTATAAGCACAAGAACTACAGTATAACCCAAACCTGATGCCACACCATCTACAAAACTACTTACAGGATCGTTACTTATAGCAAATGCTTCTGCACGTCCCATTATTATACAGTTGGTAATAATCAATCCAACATAAGGTCCTAATGTTTTACTCATTTCTGGCATGTAAGCCTTTAAGAAAATATCAACTATTATTACGAAGAACGAAATAATAAATACTTGAACCATCATACGAATGTGTTTTGGAGTTACTTTTCTAAGTAAACTAATCACAAACGAAGAACATCCTGTAACAAACGCTAGGGCGAGTCCCATAACCACGGAGTTCATACACAAGTTTGTTACTGCTAATGTGGAACAAATTCCAATAATTTGAATAAGAACAGGGTTGTCATCAAGCAATCCATTTTTCAATAATTTAGTATATTTATTTGAATTAGCCATTATTTACCTCCATTCTCAATAAAGTCATTCACATCTTCATTAATCATATTAACAACAAATGTAGATGTTTGAGTTGCACCACTTATAGCATCAATATTCCCACCGTTTGCTGGTTTATTGATTACAATTTTACCGTCAACTGGCTTTGAAATATCCAAATCTCTATATTGGTTTTTGTATTCATCTTCTGTAATACGTCCACCCAAACCAGGAGTTTCGTTTTGTTTAATGAATTCTATTCCAACAAGTTTTTTCATATCTTTAGTTATTCCTACATATCCACTGATTGAACCCCAAAGACCTGGCCCGTTGATAGGAACTGCATAAGCTTTTTCTTCGCCATCTTGTTTTAAAATGTAAAGTTTATTACCCTTATAGTCTTCTTCTTCGACATTGTCTTTGAAAGTCTTGTCAATGTTTGATGCAGAAGTATCTTCAGGTAAGATATTAAATACATTTAAAATTTTTTGTTTTAATTCGATATCTTGATTGAATTCTATTGTAGGAGTTGTAACATGATTTAACAAAGCCAACGCTAATGTCAAAACTAGTGTCAATCCCAACATAAAAATTACTGGATATACGACTGATTTTTTCTTAGCCATTAACCTTGACCTCCTTATTTGCTTTTGCTTTTTTATTAGCTTTAACTTTATTTACACAATAATCAATTATTGGTGCAAAAGTATTGCCAATAAGAACTGCAAACATAACACCACCTGCAAATAGTGCAAATCCTCTTATAATTACAGTTACAATTCCTATTATGAAACCATAAATCCATTTACCAATTGGAGTCTTAGCTGCAGATACTGGATCTGTCGCCATGAACACTGTACCGAATAAGAATCCTCCCATTAACATTCCGTAAATAGGATTAGGAACAGAGGTTACACCTACTGCGTTAAAAATTAAACTTAATGCGCAAAAACCAAGCACACTTCCTGCCATAATTTGCCAACTTGCAACTTTTTTATAAATCAAATAAATCGCTCCAATAATAATCAAAACTTTGCAAGTTTCGCCGATAACGCCAGGAATTTGTCCTAAAAGCATAGTTGGAATTGTTTCAAATGCTGAGTTAACCTTAAATGCTGTCATTGGAGTTGGTTGTGTCATAGAATCCAATGATTGAGTTAAGTAAGTTCCAAATCCTCCAGGAAAACCACCTACAGCTTTGTTCCAATAAATAGTCATTTGTTGAGGAAAATTAACATAAATAAATACACGAGCCACTAAGGCTGGATTGAAAACATTTTTTGCGAATCCTCCAAAAACCATCTTCCCGAAAAATATACCAAACGCTATACCAACCGCTGAAATCCAAAAAGGAATAGATGGTGGTAATGTCATTGTATACAAACAGGATGTGACAATAGCTGCTTCAGATATTTTGTTTCTTTTGAATATCTTCGCGTTAGATAAATATTCAACAAGGCATGCAACAATTATGTTTAGCAAAAACAAAGCTAACACTCTTAGCCCATAAAAATATATCGCCACTAAAGCAATCGGCAAAAGAGCAAACATAACAGGATGCATCATTTTTTGTTTCATAAAATACTTATTATAAAACTCTTTCAAACCTTTCACCCCTTATAAAATTTTTTATATATAAAATCCATAAAATACGGATTTGTTTTCATTGATAAAAGCTTTTCATTATGTACTTAAAAAAATATTTCTTTTATTTATCATATCATAACTCCCCTCAAAATCAATGATAAAATTTGTTATTTTTAATAAGTACAATATCATGCACCAAATATATTGAGCATATATAATATACCCATTTGACTAAAAAAATATTTATCACGTATTATTTTTTAATAAAAAACGACCTAAATTAATAGATCGATCTACTGTTCTTGATTCAGTTTTATAAGACTGTTGTTTTTCTGATAATTTTTACGATTAGTCTTCACTAATAAAAAGTATAGCCCTGAAAAAGGAACCGCTAAGTAAAATGTAACAAATCTATTGATTGCCATAATACTAAACGCCAATGATTTTGGCATAAAAGAAGAATACACAAGCATCATGCTACCTTCGATAACTCCTACACCTCCAGGAATATGAACACTTTCGAATGAAATTGTAACCACAGCTTGGATTAGAACCAGAGTCATAAAATTATATGAATTTAGTCCAAATGATTTGTATAAGATTGCAGGAATTGCAAATGAAAACAAAAGCATCGGCATCGAAATGCACAATAATTTCGCAAAAACTTTTTTGTTATTTATCAAAAATTTTCCGAAATTTTTGTGTTCTTCAATTGTTTTTGTAATATCTTCTTCTGATTTACTGAAACGTTTCAAAAGTTTAAATTTAGAAAATACCGTGTTGAAAAATCTAATTACTCTAGCCGCTAATTCACTATCAAACATCAAAAAACCTATTCCAATTACCAAGACCAATTGACACACTATTCCATATATAACCAAATATTTAAATTCAGAAATCGCCGCAATTTTACCTACTAATCCAAAAATCATTGCTACAAAGAAAATAATTACCATAGACAAATGATAAATCCAATTAAAAGAAAGTAGTGAATTAATTGTAGTCAATGAATCAATATTATCCGTTCTCATTGTATGATATTGCAACGGTTGTCCAAGACTACCTCCTGGAGATATCATACTAAAAAAATAATCCGTAAATGTATATCCAAAGCATCTTTTAAACGATACATCATAACCTTGTATACTTAGAAGATATTTGTATGATATAGCTTCGAGTAGAAAAAACATAAACATAGTCAAAACACATGCTGTTATGAAAACTGGTCCTATCTTTTTTATTACATCAAAAGCATCATCTGCTCCAATTTTGTTTTTTATGAAAAAAATTACTCCTAAACTAAATGCAAATACTAAAATTGGTCTTAAAATTGTGTTTTTGTTTTTCATCTTCCACCTCATATGATATAAGTATACCATTAGTGTAGTACAGTTTACAATAAGTTTTTTTCACTTGTTGACTTTTTGTATACTTTTGAATGCAAAAAAAGCCTACCGAAATTAATCAGTAGGCTAATTCGTTATTTTCTTATAACTTCAATTTTAACATTTTCTCCATTCAAATCTACATCTTCCCCGTCCACATTTTCATCAATAATAATGTCGACAGTTAATGTTTCATCTTTTATGAAGTCTTCATATTGTTCAATCGCTTTTTTAATATCATCTGTCGGATTAATTTTAATGATTATATTATCCAATACATCAAAGTCATTTGATTTTCTCATTTGTTGAACTTTACTTACAAGCTCACGAGCATATCCTTCCATTAACAAATCGTCAGTGATTTCTGTGTCCAAGATTACAAAATAATCTCCTTGCATTGTCACATCAAAGCCTTCTTTGGAGTTGATTCTTACATCAACGTAATCTCTCTTAATGTCGATGTCTTCATCGTCTAATTTAATATTCAAATCTGATTTGTCAAGTTTTGAAACGAAATCTTTTGCGTTTATATCTTTCAAATAATTTCCAAAAGATTTGATGTGTTTACCAAGAATACTACCTGCAACTTTGAAGTTAGGTTTTAGTTCGTAATTCATGAATTCTGATAAATCCTTCTTGTATTCGATATCTTTTAAGTTGATTTCTTCTTTGATTAAATCCTTGAACTCTTCAATCTTATCCTTAAATCTTTCATCTAGGACGATTTTCTTCAATGGTTGACGAACTTTAATATTCACTTCTTCACGAGAAGCTCTTGCAAGAGTTACAAAAGTTCTTACCATTTCCATCTTTTCTTCTAGCTTGTTGTCTATTAAATCTTCATTTACCTTATCGAAATAAGCTAAGTGAACTGATTTTTCGCCAGTTAAATCGTGATACATTTCTTCTGCTATAAATGGAGTAAATGGAGCAATTAATTTTGTAAGTCCAACTAAAATTTCATAAGTTGTGTTGTAAACAGCTTTTTTATCAGTATCCATTTCAGTTTTCCAGAATCTTCTTCTGTTACGTCTGATGTACCAGTTTGATAAATCTTCGATTACAAAGTTAGAAATTTCTCTGGCAACTTTTGTATATTCAAATTGATCCATATTTTCAAAGTAGAATTTTTGTAGATTTGCAAACTTAGACAAAATCCACTTGTCAATTACGGCTCTGTCTTTGTATTCTACAAAATATTCTGTAGGATCTGTCTCATCTGTTGTCGCATACATTTGGAAGAAGTTATAAGTGTTTCTGAATGATCTGAAGAATTTACTTTCAACTTCTTGTAATCCACTTACATCGAATTTTGTAGGAATCCATGGTGGAGATACATAAAGTGAGTAGAACCTAACAACATCTGCGCCGTATTTATCGAATAATTCGATAGGATCAATTGTGTTTCCTCTCGATTTACTCATCTTCTTTCCATCTTTATCTAAGATTAAATCATTTACCAAAACATTTTTGTATGGTGCTTTTCCTGTAATCATTGTAGAAATAGCTAACAATGAATAGAACCATCCACGTGTTTGGTCAATTCCTTCGTTGATGAAATCTGCTGGGAACACTTTATCAAAATCATCTGTATGTTCAAATGGCCAGTGTTGTTGTGCAAAAGGCATAGCTCCAGAGTCAAACCAAACGTCAATAACGTCTTTTTCTCTAGTCATTATTTCGCCACATTCTGGACATCTAATGTGAACATCGTCAACGTATGGTCTGTGAAGTTCGATATTTTCATCTATATCTTCAATAGCTAACTCTTTTAATTCTTTTCTTGAACCAACAGAAAGTGTATGATTACATTTATCACATTTCCAAATATTTAATGGAGTTCCCCAATATCTGTTTCTAGAAATCGCCCAGTCTTTTATATTTTCTAGCCAATTTCCAAATC
This sequence comes from Finegoldia sp. P3-F-LR, assembly GCF_052932165.1. Lineage (NCBI taxonomy): Bacteria > Bacillati > Bacillota > Tissierellia > Tissierellales > Peptoniphilaceae > Finegoldia > Finegoldia sp. P3-F-LR. The sequence goes on from NZ_JBRFJE010000007.1 coordinate 10,585, forward strand.
TTCCTTCTCCAACATGATCTGGATACCAGTTCACACCGTTATTGTTTTCAACTAATTTATCTTTTAATTTGCTAACTTCTATATACCATGAAGGTTTTGAATAATAGATAAGTGGTGTGTGGCATCTCCAGCAGTGAGGATAATTGTGTTCAATTTTTTGTTTTCTAAATAATTTGTTTTCTTCTTTTAATCTTTGTAAAACTTCTGGATCTGTATCCATAACATGTTGACCATCCCATGGACCGCCAACGAATTTTCCTTCTTCATCAACAGGATTGATTAAAGGCAAATCGTATCTTCTTCCTGTTTGATAGTCGTCTTCCCCAAAAGCTGGCGCTGTGTGAACAATTCCTGTACCATCTTCAACAGTTACATAATCTGCCAAAGTCACATAAAATGCTTTTTTGTTAACATCATAAATAGGTAAAAGTTGTTCGTATTCCATATACTCCATGTCTTTACCTTTTAATTCTTTGATTAAAGTGTAGTCTTCGCCTTCGTGGCCCAACAAATCGTGTGCTTTGTTTTTTGCAAGATATATTTTTTCTCCGTCTTTTTCTGCCAAAATATAGTCAATATCTGGATGAACTGTCAAACAAACATTTGATGGCAATGTCCAAGGAGTTGTAGTCCACGCTAAGAAATATTCATCTGCATTTTTTCTTTTGAATTTAACATATGCTGTTGTAGTTTTGATATTTTCATATCCTTGGGCAACTTCATGTGATGCAAGACCAGTACCACATCTTGGACAATATGGAAGAATTTTCGCTCCTTCATAAATCAATCCGTCCTTGTACATTTTGTCAAGCAATGCCCATACTGATTCAATGTAATTATTGTCCAAAGTAATATATGGATCATCCATATCCACATTGTATGCCATTCTATCTGACATTTCTTGCCATTTTTCTCTGTAAGAAAATACAGATTTCTTACATTCTTCGTTGAACTTTTCTACTCCGTAATTTTCGATTTCTTTTTTATCGTGAAGACCAAGTTTCTTTTCAACTTCGATCTCAACTGGAAGACCATGAGTATCCCAACCAGCTTTTTTATAAACTTTGTATCCTTGCATAGTCTTGTATCTGCAAGTCATATCTTTTAAAGTTCTACTAATAACGTGATGAATTCCTGGTTTTCCATTTGCAGTTGGAGGGCCATCGTAAAATACATATCTATTTTCTTCATCTCTACTGTTGTAAGTTTCATTCAAAAGATCAATCTCTTTCCAATACTTACTAGTAGCCTGTTCACGTTCTTTAACAGGTTTCTTAGAAAGCTCCTTAAACTTTTTCATAAACAAATCTCCTTATAAAATAATTAAAAAATCCCTTGGAAATTAATTCCAAGGGACGAATAAACCGCGGTACCACCCTAATTGTGTAAACCTCTCATTTCTTGTAACGTCAAGTAATACGCACAGACCTATTAGATCTGTGAGCTTCTTTCAGATGATTCGAATATTTCTTAATTTATCCCTCTCACCAAACAGGATTCTCTGTGAAATCAATGAAAATATTCCGTTCTGATCACAGCTTTTAATAGAATTATAATATTATATTTTTAATAATTTGTCAAATATTTATGAAAATTATACAAAATTTCTCACGCTAATACCAATAAATTGTTTTAAAAATGCTATAATAATATAAAGGAGTGATTAAAGTGATTACAACAACAATTGTATTATTTTTATATGTAATAAATGCAATAGGATTGTGTAAAATGTTTGAAAAAGCTGGAATATTTGGATTGTGGAGTTTTGTACCATTATTAAATATCTGGCTATTGTTCAAAATAGTTTATGGAACAGGAATCGCATCCCTGGCACTACTAATTCCAATAATAAATTTCTTTGTAATTTTGCATCTAAACTACTCACAAGTAAGAGTCTACGGACAAGAGGATTTGCTTTTCAAAATAATTTCAGTATTCTTTCCTCATCTTACAAGAGTATATATTGGATGGAGTGAGCTTGAATATATCGGACCCCTTAGATCTTTAGGTTAGGAGTTAAAAATGAAAAACCTTAAAAATTTTAAAATCATTGCATTAGCTTTTTTATTAGCGATTTTCATATCACAACCAACATCAGCTATAAAGCAAATCGAAAAAGCTTCAATCGAAGGAAAAAATAGATACGAAACAGCTATACAAATATCAAAAAAATCTTATCCAAAAACATCAGACACAGTTATAATCGTAAATTCAGAAAAAATCGCAGATTCGTTATCTGTAGGAGTCTTGGCACATAAAATAAATAGCCCGATACTTTTAACAGATTTTGCTAAAATTAACCAATCTACATTAAAAGAAATTCAAAGACTTAAATCTACAAATATTATACTTGTAGGTGGCACTCAAAGTATTTCCAAATCACAAGAAACAAATCTAATAAAACAAGGTTATAATGTAAGAAGAATATCTGGAAAAGACAGAATTGATACATCATTTGAAATATCAAAAGAACTTTCTAATCTCAACCAAACAAAACAGTTCGACAGCGCATTTTTAGTTCACTCTACCAAATCAATCGTAGATTCAGCAAGTGTCAGTGCAGCTGCATGTCGTATGAATAGTCCAATTTTATTCGTCGGAAATGACATAAAATCATTTGAAGAAAAATATGCAAACTATACATTCAACAACACTTATTTAATAGGCGGAGCAACAGCAAAATTATCCAAAAATTTCCCAAATCCAATAATTATTTATGGGGAAAATAGAAATGATACAAGTATGAAAATAGCCGACGCATTCTTCAAAAATTCAAAATCTATTTTCTTAGCCAAAAACGGTGAACAAAGATTTTCTGAACTTATAGACTGCGTTACAGTGGCACCACTTGCAGCAAATGAAAAAAGTCCGATAATATTTGCATCAACAAAAAACAATCTAACAAAATCAGAGAAAAATTTCTTTGATAAATTAAATCCAAATAAAATAACATTAATCGGTGGTGGACTTCATCTTAAATATGATGAAATAATCGGAAAAACTCCACCTAAAAAAGACTACGTATTATTAAATGTTGCACAAATCAACCAAAACAAAGCAGGTTTACCAATGGGATGCGAAGCAGCATCATTACTTCAATGTCTCCACTACAAAAACATTAAAACTAACACGAATATTAACCAATTTATAAAAGAAATGCCACTTGCAAAAGACAACAACCCAAATCATGGATTCGCAGGTTCACCTTTTAATATCGATGAAAGAATTTACCAATCAATACTTCCAGAACCTTTAACAAAATGGGCTAATAAATACGCAAACGCAGAAAATATTTCTGGCAAATCTTCAGAATATATAAGAGAAGAAATCTCAAAAGGAAACCCAGTAATATTTTTCGGCACATACAATTTTAGAAATCCAACATTTAAAGATTATTTCTGGGGAAAAAATGCCCTCTACAACGCACACGTAATGGTAGTTGATGGTTACGATAAAAACAGAATGCACATCGTAGATCCAGCAGAGGATAAACCAAATGGATATTGGATATCCCGCTCACTTTTTGATAAAAGATACAACATCAAAAAATATGCAGTTGTTGTGAAATAATTTTATAGTAAATACAACAAAAGCCACCATATGGTGGCTTTTTACTATTAATCTACTATTTTTCTAATCTTAATAAATTTTATTCATAGTAAGTTTGGAATTGTTGTACTAATTGAGCTGCAATTACACTTGATGGTCTAATTTTTGCCAATTCTTGTTTTGCACGATCAATTGCTTTTCCAACTTCTGCTCTCTTGTCGCCATGTCTTCTAGCTCTTATAGCTTTGTTCATAGCTTCTTTTAAAGCTTCAATTTCAGTTTTACTTGCTCTGTAATCTTCGCTGTTCAATGCTTCAAATACTGCTTGGTCTAATCTGTCACTTAATTGATAAATTTCAGCTACAGTTGCTTGTGGTCTTAATCTTAAAGCAGTTATTTCTCTAATTTCTGCAGTTAATTTATCGATTACTGCACCAGACATATTCTTTAATTCATGGAATTTTAATGATCTAGCTTTTGCTAATTTGTGATCTAAATCAGATCTTACATAGATGTTAGCAGTATCATTTAATCCAGCATCTGGGTAGCTAAGTAATTTTTGTGATAATGCTTCGAATTGTGCCATGTAAACTTTCATATCTTCAACTGTGTGGAATGGAGATGCTGCGATTACGAATCCTCCGAAGATGTATTCAGCGATTTCTGCGTGAGCTGCATCTACTTTGTATCTTAATTGAGTTGTAGCAAATCTGATTGCTCTTCCCATTCTTCCTAGTAACAATAATCTTTGTGGAATAGATGATAAATCATAAACATCTGCTACTCCCATTCCTACTGCTGTTTGGTCTATTTTTTCGCTGATTTCAAGAGAAGTTTCGTTGAATTTGTCAACCATTTCTTGTTCGTCTTCTCTTTTAACTTGGATTGAGTTAACTTCGTTTTGAATTGATTTGATTTGTCTTTTGTAAACTTCTGCTTCATCAATTCCTAATTTTTCAGTTTCTTCTGCTCCTTGAACGATTTCAAGTTTATCTTCTTGAGCATAAGATACTGCTGGTGCTACTGTTCCCAATAACATACTAGATAGTAATACTACTGATAATGCTTTTTTTAACATATTTTTCATCTCCTAATAATTTAGTTCAAATGTTTTTACTTGGTCTTTTAATTCGATTTTAACGTTGAAATCTTTAACCCATGTTCCAAATTCAAATCCGTTGTATTTAACTGATGCAACTCCGTTGTTGAAGTAAACTTCTCTTTCAATTGCTTTTTTAGTGTTTGACACTGTTACTTTTGCTGGTCCGTTGTACTTTTTACCATTTTTAGTTGCTTTGAATTCAATTGAGAATATTCCAGCTTTTCTTTCTGAAGGGTTGATTTCTGTTATTTGATATTCGTCTTTGTCAACTTTTTTGATTACGTTTAGTTTGAATTTATTAGTTACTCCGTTTTTTGTAGTTGCAGTTATTGTAGTTGATCCTTCTGCAACTGCTTCGATTGTTCCTTTTTCATTAACTGTTGCGATAGCTTCGTTATCTGACTTATAAGAAACTTCTTTTTCTAATGCATTTTCAGGGAATACAAATGTTTTTGATGCTAAATCAAATGTATCTCCAACTTTTAATGTAGTAGATTTTACTGAGAAACCAATATTTTTAACTTCATAAATATCTTTTCCAACTGAAGAGTTATCTCCAACTACTCCACCACCATTTGTATTAGTGTTAAGATATTCTGAATTTTCTCCTGTAGCTTGTAAGAATGGAATTCCTTCTACGCTGTGACCAGGTTCTACGATGTGAAGTTCAAAGTTTGATTTTGCACATCCATCTTTTGAAATTACTGTAATCATAACAGTTCCAGTTCTAAGTGGAATGATTGTTTTTCCAACGACTCTTGCCATGAATGCATTTGACGAGTAAATGAACACTTCTTTGTCTTTAACTTCGTTTGGTCTTACTACTGGGCTGATTGTTGTTGTTTTATTGATTGAGATGGCTCCCATATTGCCTTCTTTAAATTCAATTTTTTCAGCTTTGATTTTTGGTCCAGTAATTTTTTCCATTGCTTCGTGAAGTTTCTTAACTTGTTCATCTAATTCACCACATTTTACTGTGATTCTAAATTGCAAACTTACTGTTTTTGAAATTTCTTCACTTAATTCTCTTACGATAAATGAATTACCAAATCTTGTTCTTGAAGCACGTACTTTTTTAGCTTCTCTGATTTCTCTCCAAACTGCAGCTTTTTTGTAGATAGTGGCTATATCATTTGGCCCTAAATCAGGATAAGCTAACAATTCTTGTTCTAATTGGTCAAATTTTTGGATGTAATCCATAATTTGAGCTTCACTAGCAAAAGGATTAACAGCATATAATAAACCAGTTATTATATATTCTGTGATTTTAGTGTGAGCTGCTACGACTTTGTTAGATAATTCAGTAGTTGCAAATCTAATTGCTCTACCAATTCTAATCATCAATTGTACTCTTACTGGAATTGTAGATAAATCATAGATTGTGTTTTCTAATGCTCCTACAGCTTCACCACTTCCTACTGCTTGGCGTTGTTTCATTTCGGCTACTTTGATTTCTTTGTCTAAGAAATCATGTGCTTCATAAAACTGATCCATAACTTCCTTGTACTTTTCATCAGCTGGTTCTATGTCTTCAACTGATTTTACAGCTTGTGTCAAACCTTCTTTTAATTCTGAGATTTCAAGTTTAGGTTCTTCTTGTTGTACTTCCAAAGAATCTGCGAAAACCTCACTCAAAGGTGCAACAGCTATAAAAGTCATAGCAAACACTAAAATCATTGCTAATGATTTCTTTAAATGTTTCATATTTCCCTCCTATGAACTAAATATTTTGTTTAACAATCGGCACTACCCGTTATTGATTAAAACCCAAATTTTACTGTCTCTTCATGATTTCTAATAGTTATAGTCGCTTCGAAATCTTTTCTCCACACTCCAAATTGTCCTCCGTGGAATTTAGATTGTGCATGACCTGAGTTGAAATATATTGTTCTATTTAATTTTCTATTGCCACTTTTTACTGTTAGTTTTGCTGGACCAGAATATCCTCTGTCTCCTTCTTTTGCATCTATAAATACAGTGAATATTCCGGCGTGTCTTTTAGATGGTGCAAATTTTTCTACAGTAATTTCGCCTTTTTCTTTTGGTATTACAATTATTGTAATGCTTGTTTGTAATCCTTCTTTTGTTTTGATATCTAACTTTGTTCTTCCGATTTTTTTAGCAGTAATCACTGATTTTGAATCGATGTCAATTATGTCATGGTTACTTATATTGAAATCAAAATTTCTTGTAGCAGTTTGTGGATAAGTTAAAATTTTTGGATCCAAATTAAACTTATCGCCTTGTTTAATAGTCACTGATGGAACTGATACTCCCAAACTTCTAACAACTTTAGGATCTAGTTCTTGATTATCTATCGGTGGTTTAGGCGGTATAACTGGGATTTCTGTATTATCTGGATCTGTTTTTGGATCGTAATCATTATCCCCAATTACCTCAATCATTTTTCTATCAGGAACTCTAATTCCTTCTGGAGCTACCAATAGATTAAATCTTTGTGTAATTTTTCCATCGACTGTTTTTATCAAAATATTTGCATTACCAACATTTACTGGATAAACTGTTCCGTCGTTTTTAACAACTGCAACATTTTTGTCCAATGATTCAAAAACAACCGGATCGTTGTTGAATTTTTCTGGTTGAACTGTCGCATGAAGTTTTCCTTTTTTCTTAACGCTAATGAATCCTTGACTACCTTCTTTTACAGTGATTGAAGTTGGCTCTTCGATTACTTCATCCGGATCAACTTCTGGAACTGTATCTCTTGGAAGTACTTCTCCAGTAGTTCCGATAGCTTTTATACAAGCATTTGCGTTTTTAACTTCCTTAGTCAAATCAGTCCATTTGTCTCCTTGTGATGAAACATAAGATTGACCTTCTTGCGCTTTTGCTTTGGAAGCATAATCTGCAATCGGCATTTCAATAGGCATTGGATATTTGTAATTAGCAGCTGATGAATCCATGTACGCTACTATTGCAAATCTTTCGCCTTTTTTTACTTTGATTTGGGTAGTATTTAATGTGTAATATCCTGGGTATTCAATCACACCGCTGCCGATTTCTTCTCTTTTAGCTGCCAAATCATCTGTAGATTGTAAATCTCTTACAATGTACAATTTGTATTGTGTATTCATAGCAACTGTGAATAAACCCGCTTGGTAAATTGTTTGATCTTCATTAGAAGTAAATACATTTGCAATGTATCCTTGCATATTGTATCCAACACTTCTTGTTGCTCCGAAATCGTCGTATTGTGAAATTACCGCATTAGGATCTTTCCTTTGAGGAATAAACACTGCATTGGATTTTCCACAGAAACCATCGTAATACGATACGTAGTAGTAACCGCCATCCATGAAGCTTGTTCCCCAACTATTTTTTACAATCCATGCTCCATCTCCAGGAGCCTTTGCTTGGAATAAATTTTTTGAAAAGTTATCATCCCATCCTACAATTGTTCCTGCGTGATCTGCTTTTCCGCTTCCAGGATTGTAGTAACTTTTAGTTTCTTTCTTTTCGTAATATTTTTGAGAACTTAAAGTTGTATACACTCCACCATATTCCATAATAGCTTGTTTGATAACATTAGTTTCATTTGCATTGTGAACATCAGGTAGATAAATAACTTTATCCAAATCAAATGCTCTTTTCACATTTGTAGGTGAAACATTAATGTAAGCATCGTAAGGATCGTCTTTTTCTAAAATCGGACCTGTCCCTCTAGCAAGATATGATGTTGCAATATCTCTGTTACCTCCATCATTTGGACCCCAATCGAACCCATGCATGTTTCTCATGTGTTTTTCACTAAAATCAAATTCTTTTCCAAATAATTTTAAATAAGATTCCATGGAACCATATGTAGCAAATGTCCAGCAAGAACCATTTTGTCCTTGATTTTTGACTGAGGAAACTCTGTTAGTTTTTCTCAAATCATATTTTGCTGGCAATGCTGCTCTAGAAGCTGAACGAACTGAATCGTAAGATGTCTTCAATGGAGAGATTAACAATTCGTCATCCTTGGAATTTTCTTTAAAACTATTTTCAACGGGACTTAATTCTAGTTTAGAATTTTTGTTTTCATCTGCAAACGTTGGACCAGTAACTAACATCGATGAAACTAGAACTGTTCCTAGTAGTAGACTCAAAAACTTTTTAATTTTCATAACGCCCTCCTATTGAAATATGCTACTAAATTAATAGCCTTAATAAATATGCTCTAATTCTTAAAATTATTTTGAATCTAGATATTTATTAATTTAGTTTTTGGTATTTGTTGATTTTATTATATCACATAATTTCAAAAAATCTATATTATTAAGGAAATTTTACATTAATTATTTAAAAATTTACATTTTTTAAAATGGATTTTAACATACTACAGTGTTAAATGACTGAAAATCACAATATTCATCATTTTTTTGAATTTTCGAAGATATATATTTATTCTTCCAAAAGTAGTATAATATAGTTGTTAATTCTTAATAGTGTTAAGTATACTATTTTAACCCTGAATTAATATTTAAAATCATTGCAAGGAGTTGAATATGAAAAGAAAAAATTTATTGCTTTTTATTGCGGTTTTTACGTTGCAATCACTGTTTTCTACAAGTTTTGCAGAAAGTCAAAACAAATTCAAATTAAACGATGATTTAACTGTAAAAGAAATCGATTTTTCTGAAGCGCCTCGTAATCCCGCATTTAGCAGACAAATGAGTAGTCCTAAGACTACTAAAAACTACGGTTCAAACGAAGATCCTTTCTTGGTTAATACAAACTACGATTTGTTTAATCAAAAAGAAGACATTCCAAGACAAAAGGCTTATGGAATTCCTGCAAACTACGATTTGCGTCAGCACAACAGAGTTACTCCAGTAAAAGCTCAGGGACCAAACGGATCATGTTGGGCGTTTGCTACTTATGGTTCTGCAGAATCGAATATGCTCACAAATGGTCAATTCACAGATTTTTCTGAAAAACATTTGAGAAACACTCATGGTTTTGACTGGGGTCCTGATCAAGGTGGTACAAGAGCAGTCGCTGCAGCTTATCTATCAAGATGGTCTGGACCAATTTGGGAAAAAGATGATCCTTATTCTGCTTACGATTTTAGCTCTCCCTATAATTTACTTCCAGCAAAGGAATTGAAGGAAGCTTTGTACATTCCAGATGTAAACAATAATCAAGATCGTGACAGATTAAAAAGAGCGATAATGAGATACGGTGCATCTTACACAACTGTAAATGGTGACACAAATTATACTAATTTCTATACTATGAGTCATTACAATCCTGGTTATGGTTGGCAAAATCACGCTGTAACTATTATAGGATGGGACGATGATTATTCAAGATACAATTTCGGTATAACTCCTCCTGGAGATGGTGCTTGGCTTGTAAAAAATAGTTGGGGCGATCGTTGGGGAAATCAAGGTGGATATTATCATGTATCGTATTATGATGCTCACATTTCTAAGGGAAACTGTATTTTTGTTTTAAAAGAAAAAGATAGAAATAAATCCATCTGGTATTATGATGATTTGGGAATGACAGATAGCATCGGCTACAATCAAACTGGTTGGTTTTCAAATATTTTTGGTCCTGTTAGTAGAACTAGCCAAATCGACGAGGTTGGTTTCTTCGTTCCATCAAACGGTGCCCAATACGAAATTTATGTAAATACAAATATCGGTGGAAATAGTGGTTTCAATGATAAAGTTTTGGTTGCACGTGGAACTGTGGAAAACGCAGGATATACAACTGTCAAATTCAATCCACAAAAAATAAATGCAGGAGCTTATTTTGCACCAATTGTAAAACTTACAACTCCTGGTTACAGCTACCCTATTCCAATTGAATCTATGATTTACGGATATTCTTCAAGAGCAAGAGCTGGATACAATCAATCATTTATTTCTAACGATGGATATAATTGGTCTGATTTGGCGAGAAACAGAGCAAACGCAAATGTATGCTTGAAAGCTTTCACAAAACCTTATTCAGGAACCAATGTCAATCCAACACCAGACCCTGATCCAGTGGATCCTACTCCACAACCAGATGTTCCTGAACCTGATCAAGAAATTAGAGTAAATAAAATCACAGTGTCAGAAGACAATATTACTTTAAGAGTTGGAGAAGATTCTCAAATAAATACAAAAGTTTATCCAGAAAATGCGACAAACAAGGAATTGATGTGGTCATCCTCTAATACGAATGTGTGTGCTGTAGATAATTCTGGATTAATAAGAGCTTTAAGTCCCGGACAATGTTATGTAACTGTTAAGTCTGCAGACAATCCTAGAATTTTGCAATACATCAGAGTTAACGTACTAGAAAATGAAAAGCCAAATATTGATGATAGTGTTGACAAGGATGTCAAAGTCCAAAGTATTATTATGTATCCTTCCTATAAAAAAACAAAAGTAGGCGACAAATTCAGAATTGATACTAGAATATTACCTGCAAATGCCAAAAACCGCGATATAACTTGGGAAAGTTCGGACGAAAACATCGCATCAGTAGATAACGCTATGGTTGTATGCAACAATCCAGGTAAAGTAAAAATATTTGCCAAATCAAAAGACGGTTCAAACGTTTCAAACTTTGCTGTAATTTATGTAGAAGGTGACAGCCCTGAAAGCAATATGGCAGTAAATATTAAGTCCAATGTCTACAGAAATTCAATATCTATAGGTAATACTAATAATATTTCCGCTGTAGTAACAGATTCAAACAAAAGAAACATAAAAGATGCAAAAGTCAAATTCACAATTACCAAACCGTCTAAGAAATTAATAGAAAAAGAATTGACTACAAACTACCGTGGACAATCTATACTATATTTAAAATCCGACGAATTAGATGAAGCTGGAACTTACGATGTAAATATCACAGCTACAGATTCAAAAGGCAATACTAACGAAGATAATGTAAATTTTGAAGTAAAAGATAACAGAATAACTTTTGAAACTAAAGTTGATTTGGACAATACAGAAATCAAATTGAACCAAAATTCTATGATAACTGTAACTTCTAAGACTAATACAAGAAGAATTTCAGGTGCAGATGTAGTATTAAGCATCACTGATGAAAATGATAATAAACAAGAAAAAAGATTTAGAACTGATAGCTACGGTAATTGTTACTACACATTCAGACCAGAAAAACCAGGAAGATATTATATTGAAGCCACAGTTTCAAAAACAGGCTACAAAAATTCTTCAGCAAATACAACACTTATTGTAAAAGATACTGAAAACAAACCTGAAACAAAACAAACCGTAAAGTTAAAGTTCGAAACAGATAAAAAATCTTATAATCTTACTGATACAGCGAACATTAAAATATTTGCTACAGATGAAAACGACAAGAAAATCGCAAATTTAAAATTAAATATTAGAATTAGAAATCAAAAAGGATTCGATCAAACAATTACTAAAACAACTGATTCGAATGGTGTTGCAACCATGTTTATAAAACAACAAACTGCAACATCACCAACAGATTTCACAGTAAAAGCTTGGTGTGAATCAAATCCAAACACTTCGTTTGATTTGAAGGTTTCATTTGGTAGTTCAGATAAACTTCAATTCAATTCAATCTACAGTCCGTATAATTTGTATAGCAAATATAACAACAATTATGTAATTCACAATTACATTAGAAATATTAGATAAAATTAACGCCCTTTATCGTATGTGATAAAGGGCGTCTATTTTAGTTATTCAAATAATTCTTCAAAAATTCTTTAACTCTTTCGTGTTTTGGATTTGTGAACATTGTTTTTGGATCTGTATCTTCAATGATGTAGCCTTCATTCATGAAACAAACTCTTGTAGACACATCTCTTGCGAATTGCATTTCATGTGTTACTACTACCATTGTCATTCCAGATTCTGCAAGTTTTGACATTACTTGCAATACGTCGTTAACCATTTCAGGATCTAGTGCAGATGTTGGTTCGTCAAACAATAAAACTTCTGGATTCATACACAGTGCTCTTGCAATAGCAACTCTTTGTTTTTGTCCACCTGATAACATGCTTGGTTTCTTATGTGCATGGTCAATCATTCCTACAAGTTCCAAATATTTTTTAGCTTCTTTAACAGCCGATTCCTTGTCTCTATTCAAAACTTTGATTTGAGCGACAGTGCAATTATCCATTACACTCATGTTTTCAAACAAATAAAATTGTTGAAATACCATACCTACTTTAGATCTGAATTTATTTTGATTAAATTTGGAAGAAAGTATGGATTCTCCATGATATAAAATATCTCCACCTGTTGGTTTTTCAAGTAAATTGATGCATCTTAACATAGTAGACTTACCAGAACCTGATGATCCGATTATAGATAGAACTTCTCCTTTTGATATCGTAAAGTTGATATCTTTTAGAACTTCTACTCCGTCGTAACTTTTTTTCAAATGCTGTAATTCTATTATTTTATTTTCCATTGAACATTCCTCCAGTAGTAGCTTCCATTACGTATTCTCTGTTATTTGATTTCTTTTCAATAAATAATAAAAGTCTTGTTAAAGAGAATGTCAACACGAAATATATAATGCAAGTAACTGCATAAGTTTCAAATATATTATACGTTGAGCCTGCAATTGATTTAGATACGAAGAATAATTCTGTAACACTGATTACGTTCAATACCGATGTATCCTTAATGTTGATTACAAACTCATTTCCTATAGAAGGCAAAATATTTTTGATTGCTTGTGGCAAAATTACATTAATCATGGATTGACCGTGTGTCATTCCCAAAGCCTTACAAGCTTCCATTTGTCCGACATCCACAGAGTTAATTCCACCACGTACAACTTCAGACAAATAAGCTCCTGTGTTGACACTAACAATGAACAAAGCTGCACTAATTGGCGCCATGTCTATTCCAAGATATAATTTGGCTCCAAAATAAATCAACATTGATTGTACCATCATTGGTGTTCCTCTGAATATTTCAACATAGCAAGCTAGAATAAAATTGATAACTTTGTGAAGATAATAAGTGAATTTATTTTTATCTTTATCTAGTTTCATATTTCTAATAACTGCAACCAGTATTCCGATTAGAAATCCAATAATTGTCGATACACTGGCTATAAACAATGTCATCAAAGCACCTTTTAAGAAAAGTGATCCGTATTCATTAAAAATGCTTTTTACTTTTGATAAGAATCCTTGTGGTTGGTCTTTTTCCACGTTCAATCTTACCATTTCCTGCATCAACTTATCTCTTTCTTCTGGACTTATTTTCTTCAAAGCTTCATTGATTTTTTCTGTCAAATCAGAATTTTTCTTCACACCGATTGCAATTGATGTATCTTCAGCTGATGTTTCAAATCCCGAACCTTTTTCAAATTCAATGTATGAAAGCTCAGCATTAGATGCTTCTGCACTTAATGCTTGTGGTTTTTCGGCCACATATCCATCTATCTTCTCCGCCAAAACTGCAGACAGCATTGATGGAAAACTTTCCATTGCTGGTAGTTTGTCGCAATCTTTGATTTGATCAATTACTGTATAGTGGAATGTGTTCAATTGACCAGTAATTTTAAAATCTTTTAAATCATTTAATGATTTTGCTTTGATATATTTACTGTCTTTTTTTGTTACAATTACCAAATCAGAACTGTAATAAGTATCCGAAAAATCAATTTGTTCTTTTCTTTCTTTTGTTGGACTCATTCCTGCAATTATCGCATCAACTTTTCCGCTCATAACTGCCGGTGCAAGTCCGTCCCACTCCATTTTTACTACAACTAATTTCTTGCCCAAACTGTCGGCGATTTTTTTAGCTATTTGCAAGTCGTATCCGTTTGCATATTCACCCTTGCTGTTTTCAATAGGATAGGCTCCATTTTCATCTGTCGATTGTGACCAGTTAAACGGTGCGTAGTTCGCCTCCATTCCTATTACAAATGTATCTTTTTCTGCAAAAGATTCGGTGTCAATGAAAACAAACATCATCATTAGTATCATAAGTACGCTGATGAGTTTTCTGGTAAAGTTTTTCATTTACTCCCCCTTTTAATATTCGATATCCATTAAATACAATCCACAAGGTTCAATCGTAATTCCTGCAGACTGTCTGTCTTTATTTTCCAAAGCATTTTTAAGCCATTCTATGCTTTTTCTCCCTCTGGCTACATCAACCATGCTTCCAACCAAAATTCTAACCATATTCCTAAGAAAGCTTTCCGCCTTAAATGTAAATACAATATCGTCGTCTATTCTTTCGATTGTAATCTCATCAATAGTTCTAATTGGATTCGTATCTTCTTCCAAATCATTAACGAATGATGTAAAATCATGTTTTCCAATGAGTATATCTCTGCATTTTAGCAACAAATCAAAATCTAAGTAGTATTTTCTGTGACCCTTATAATCATTAAACCAAGGCTCCATATAGTATTTGTTGCATAAAATGTATTTATATGTCTTTGATTTTGCACTAAATCTCGCATGAAAATCCAAATCCACTTCTTCTGATTTTACTATGACAATTGAATCACTCGTGAAGTGGTTGACTCCCATTAGAAATTGGTTTGCTGAAATATCTGTGTCAACAATGAAGTTACATACTTGACCTTTTGCATGAACTCCTTTGTCAGTTCTTCCAGCTCCATTTATTTTGACTGGTTGATTAACCATTTTTGTCACTGCTTTTTCTATTTCTAATTGTACGGATGGCAAATCATTCAACTTCTGCCATCCGTAAAATTTTGAACCGTCATATTGAACTGTCAATTTTATGTTTTTCATATTATTCTACTCACAATAATTAAAATGAATAATAAAATAATAACTCCATAAGCTATGAAATCTCGTTTTTGATACGATAATTCATTAAGTCTTGTCCTTCCTTCTCCTCCACGATAACATCTAGCTTCCATGGCTATTGCAAGTTCTCCTGCTATTTTTAAAGCATTTATAAACAGTGGAACTAGAAGTGGTACGAGGTTTTTAGCTCTCTTGATTATATTTCCCGATTCAAAATCTGCGCCTCTAGCCATTTGAGCTTTCATTATTTTGTCTGTTTCTTCAAATAGTGTCGGAATAAACCTAAGTGCTATTGTCATCATCATTGCAAATTGATGAGCAGGAAATCCTATTTTAGCAAAAGGATGAAGCATTTTTTCCATAGCATCTGTCAATTCGATTGGTGATGTTGTCAAGGTCAATAAACTCGTACCTAAAACCAAGAATATCAATCTAAATGCCATAAAAAATCCCAAGTTCAATCCGGATTTTGTAACAGTAAATATTTTCCATTTCCAAACAACTTCACCCGGTGTCATCAATACGTTAAGTATAAATGTCAACAAAATAATTGGGAGAAGTGGTTTAACTCCTTTGAATACAAAATTTGGTTTTATTTTTGAAATTTTGATTATAGCTATTAGGAACACCAATACAGGTGCGTATACCCAAAGTTTACTTATAAGAAATATCGCAATAATATATAAAAATACAAATGTTACCTTTACTCTTGGATCAAGCTTGTGAATAATACTATCAGATGCAAAATATTGACCAACTGTTATATCTTTTATCATGATTTTGCCTCCATAGCTTTTTTTATGCTTTCATAAGCTTGTTCAACATTCAAGCAATCCGTTTTGACATCTAGTCCTTTTTCTTTCAATCTTCTCACAACTTGTGTCGATTGTGGGATGCTAAGTCCAATTTCTTTTAGCTCTTTTTCTTTGCTAAACACAACTTCCGGCTTATCATCCATAAAGATCTGACTTTTGTCGATAACAATTACTCTGTTGCAAAGTTTTGCGATATCTTCCATGCTATGGCTTACCAAAATAACTGTCATGTCTTCTCTTTCAAAAAGTTGTTTTATTTGATTTAAAATCATATCGCGTCCCAATGGATCGAGCCCTGCAGTTGGTTCATCTAGTACTAAAAATTTTGGTTTCATCGCCAAAACACCGGCGATTGCTACTCTTCTTTTTTGTCCGCCAGATAATTCAAATGGTGATTTTTCTTTCATGTGTTCAACATCTAATCCAACAGCATCGCAAGCCCACTCTACACGTTCTTTGATTTCTTCATCTGTAAGCCCCAAATTTTTCGGACCAAATTCAATGTCTTTGTAGCAAGTTTCTTCAAACAGTTGATACTCTGGATATTGGAATACTAATCCAACATTTTTTCTTATATCTGTTTTTACTTTTGTCTTGGTTGATATTCCGTCAACCAAAACATCGCCACCTGTTGGTTCCAATAATCCATTCAAATGTTGTGCTAGTGTTGATTTGCCGCTTCCAGTGTGTCCTATAATTCCAATAAATTCTCCAAGATTTATCTCTAAATTGATATCTTTGAGGGCTACTTTTTCAAATGGATTTGATTTGTTATAAATATGTTCTAAATTTTTGCATTCTATCTTCATATCTATCACCTAACACTCTCCAAAGCTTCAACGAGTTCGTCTACAGTAAGGACATCAGCTCTGACATTTATATTTGATTTATTTAAAAGGTAGCTTATTTCTGTAGGTTCTGGAACATCTAGGCCAATTTCTTTCATTTGTACAACATTTGAGAAAACTTTCCTAGGAGTTCCTTCTAGAACTACATTTCCTTCATTGATCACGATTATTCTGTCTGCATTTACACATTCTTCCATGTAATGAGTAATATGGATTATAGTTTTGCCCATTTCTCTTAATTTCAACACAGTATCTAATATGTCTTTTCGTCCTTGTGGATCGAGCATTGCCGTTGGTTCATCCATTAATAAACACTTTGGATTCATTGCTAATATGCCTGCAATAGCAATTCTTTGTTTTTGACCTCCAGATAATAGTGCTGGTGAATGTCGCTTGTACTCACTCATTCCCACAAGTTCAAGACATTCATCTACTCTCTTGCGAAGTTCTTCTCTTGGAACTCCCAAATTTTCAGGCCCAAATGCCACGTCCTCTTCAACGATTGTCGCTACCAATTGGTTGTCAGGATTTTGGAATACCATCCCACACATTTCACGAATATCCCACAAGCTATCATCATCTTTTGTATTCATATTCCCAACTAAAATATCCCCTTCTGTTGGAATATATTGAGCATTAATGAGTTTTGCTAATGTAGACTTCCCAGATCCGTTGTGGCCTAATACGCAGATGAATTCTCCCTCTTTAATATCTATGTTTAAGTTTTTTAATACTTTTTTTGATGAACCTTCATATTGAAAACTTAAGTTTTTTATTTCTATGATGTTTGTATCCTTTTTCATCAAAACTCCTCAATTTTATAAAAAAAGGGATGCTAATACACATCCCTTAATTCTTAAATATTATTTATCTTCATCTTGTAATAATTCGTAATTTCCAGATTTTACTGTAGATTCTTCCTCTACTTCAGATTCATTTATTTCTTGTGCTTTTTCAGCTTCAATCATATCTTCTTCAGCTTTACCGTCATAATCTACTTCAATTCTGTCATATTTTGCTATTCCTGTACCGGCAGGTATTAGTTTACCAATTATTACATTTTCTTTTAAGCCTATTAAGTGATCAACTTTTCCTTTAATAGATGTTTCTGTTAATACTCTTGTAGTTTCTTGGAATGATGCTGCAGATAA
Organism: Finegoldia sp. P3-F-LR; assembly: GCF_052932165.1. NCBI lineage: Bacteria > Bacillati > Bacillota > Tissierellia > Tissierellales > Peptoniphilaceae > Finegoldia > Finegoldia sp. P3-F-LR. The sequence continues at coordinate 28,806 of NZ_JBRFJE010000007.1, forward strand.
GAAACTTTCAGTTGCAAGTGATGCTTTTGTGATACCCATTAGTGAATGAGTTCCTGTTGCAGGAGTTTTTCCTTCTTTGACAAGTTGTTCATTAGTCATCTTGAAATCTCTCGCATCTACTACACTACCTGATAAGAACCCTGAATCTCCGCTTTCTTCGATTTTAATTTTGCTCATCATTTGTCTGATTATTATTTCAATGTGCTTATCGTCAATGTCTACACCTTGTAATCTGTAAACTTTTTGAACTTCTCTAATTATATAATCACGAACGCCTTCAGCCCCGTTAACTCTAAGAATATCTTGTGGATTGATTGAACCTTCTGTTAATGGTTCTCCCTTTTCAACATGATCTCCGTCGTTAACTCTAATGTGAGCGCCGTATGGAATTTGATAAACTTTTTCTTCGCCGTCTTCAGCAGTTACGATAACATCATTTCTCTTTTTGTTTTCTTGGATTTTTACAGTACCTTCTATTTCAGTAATGTAAGCAAGTCCTTTTGGTTTACGAGCTTCAAATAATTCTTCAACTCTAGGAAGACCTGATGTGATTCCTACTCCGGCGATACCACCTGAGTGGAAAGTTCTCATTGTCAATTGTGTACCTGGTTCACCTATTGATTGTGCGGCAATTATACCAACTGCTTCACCAATGTTTACAGGCTTACCAGTAGCTAAGTTTCTACCGTAACATTTAGCACAAACACCGTGTTTCATCTTACATCCAAGAACACTTCTTACCTTAACTTCTTTGATACCTTTTGATTCTATTCTTTCCGCAATAGCTTCATTGATCATATCATTTTTATGAACTATGATTTCTCCAGTATCCAAATCGAGAATATCTTCGAATGCGTATCTACCAATAATTCTAGATTTCAAATCTTCAACTTGTCTGTTACCGTCTTTGATTTCTTTTGCAACTATATATTCATCAGTACCACAATCATCTTCAGTTATGATTACATCTTGCGATACATCTACAAGTCTTCTTGTCAAATATCCAGAGTCTGCAGTTCTAAGCGCTGTATCTGATAGACCTTTTCTTGAACCGTGTGTTGAAATAAAGAACTCTTGTACTGAAAGACCTTCACGGAAGTTTGATGTGATAGGAATTTCGATTGTATTACCAGCAGTATCGGACATAAGACCACGCATACCACCTAATTGTCTGATTTGGTTTTCACTACCACGGGCTCCAGAAACGGCCATTATATTCAAGTTATTATCAGCAGGAAGGTTTGTCATCAATGCTTTAGTTACATCTTTAATACATTGTTCCCAAATTTCGATAACTTTCTTGTATCTTTCTTCGTTTGTAATATCCCCTTGAAGATAGATATCTTGAACCATATCAATTCTTTGTTCAGATTGTTCAATGATAACTTTCTTTGAATCTGGAATTGTAATATCTCCCATTGATATTGTCAACGCACCAATTGTAGAATACTTGTATCCCATAGATTTGATGTAATCTAACAATTCAGCAGTTCTAATATTTCCATATTTTCTGAAAGTTAAATCGATGATTTTAGATAGCATTTTCTTGTCTACTTGCAAATCAACTTCAAGTGAATATGGATCTTCTTCTCTGTTCACCATACCCAAATCTTGAGGGATTCCTTCGTTGAAGATAAATCTACCAACAGTGCTTTCTACAATTTTACTTGTACCATCGTTATTCACACTGTCACGTTTAACTTTTACTATTGTTTGCAATGTTACATAATGCATTGCATAAGCTAACATCATTTCATCTATATCTTTGAAGATTAGGCCTTGTCCTTTTTGACCTTCTTTTCTTGTAGTCATATAGAATGAGCCCAATACCATATCTTGTGAAGGAGTCGTGATTGGCTTACCATCTTTTGGTGCAAGAATGTTGTTCGTACTTAACATCAAAAGTCTAGCTTCTGCTTGTGCCTCTGGAGATAGTGGCAAATGGACTGCCATTTGGTCACCGTCAAAGTCCGCATTGTATGCAGTACATACTAATGGGTGAAGTTTGATAGCTTTTCCTTCAACTAATATTGGTTCAAATGCTTGAATACCAAGTCTGTGCAATGTCGGTGCACGGTTTAACAATACTGGATGATCGACTATAATATCTTCCAAAACATCCCACACTTTGTCGTTTTCTCTTTCAACTAATTTCTTAGCATTCTTAACGTTATGTGAAATTTCTCTTTTAACTAATTCTCTAATTACAAATGGTTTGAACAATTCAAGAGCCATTTTCTTAGGAAGACCGCATTGATAGAATTTCAAGTTTGGTCCGATAACTATTACTGAACGACCAGAATAGTCAACTCTCTTACCTAACAAGTTTTGTCTGAAACGACCAGATTTACCTTTAAGCATATCTGACAAACTCTTTAACGGTCTGTTACCAGGTCCTGTTACAGGTTTACCACGTCTACCATTATCTATAAGTGCATCTACTGCTTCTTGAAGCATTCTTTTTTCGTTTCTTACAATGATTTCAGGAGATCCAATGTCCAATAATCTTTTTAGACGATTATTTCTGTTAATAACCCTTCTGTATAAATCATTCAAATCACTAGTAGCAAATCTTCCACCTTCAAGTTGTACCATTGGTCTGATATCCGGTGGAATAACTGGGATTACATCCATAATCATCCATGAAGGATCATTCTTTGATTCAATGAATGCTTCTACAACTTCAAGTCTTCTTAAAATCCTAACTTTCTTTTGTCCAGTTGCCCCTTCGAAAGTTTCAGTTAAATTTTTGTATTCTTCTTGTAAGTCTATTTTTTGAAGAAGTTCTTTGATTGCTTCAGCTCCCATTTTGGCTCTGAAATCAACATCTTCTTCGTACTTATCACAGTATTCTTCGTATTCTTGTTCAGTTAATAATTGTTTTTCGTATAAATCAGTTTTACCTGGATCTATTACTACAAATGATGCAAAATAAAGAACTTTTTCAAGTGCTCTAGGACTCATATCCAATAACAATCCCATACGTGATGGAATTCCTTTGAAATACCAGATATGACTTACAGGAGTTGCAAGTTCAATGTGTCCCATTCTTTCACGTCTAACTTTTGATTTAGTAACTTCTACACCACATTTCTCGCATACAATACCCTTGTATCTTATTCTTTTGTATTTACCACAATTACATTCGTAATCTTTTGTAGGTCCAAATATTTTTTCACAGAATAAACCTTCTTTTTCAGGTTTTAGTGTTCTATAATTTATAGTTTCTGGTTTTTTAACTTCTCCCCAAGACCATTGTCTGATTTTGTCTGGTGAAGCCAAACCAATTTTCATAGCTTCAAAAGTATTTTTTTGTACCAAGGAGCCCTCTCCTTTCTTATAGTCTATCATCGCTGCCGAATTCTGTAGAATCATCGTCTTCTTCTATCAATTCGACTTCTTCATTATTTTCATCAAGTAATTTAACATCCAAAGATAATGATTGAAGTTCTTTAATTAAAACTTTGAATGATTCTGGAATTCCTGGTTCAGGAATGTTTTCGCCCTTAATAATAGCTTCGTAAGTTTTAACACGACCTACAACATCATCTGATTTTACAGTTAAAATTTCTTGAAGAGTATGAGCTGCACCATATGCTTCTAATGCCCAAACTTCCATTTCTCCAAATCTTTGACCACCAAATTGAGCTTTACCACCCAATGGTTGTTGAGTTACAAGAGAGTATGGTCCAGTTGATCTAGCGTGGATTTTTTCTGCAACCATGTGGTGTAGTTTCAACATATACATGTATCCTACAGTTACTGGGTTGTCGAAGTATTCTCCACTTCTACCATCTCTTAACCAAATCTTTCCTGTCTTTGGATATCCTGCTTCTTCCAAAGCATCTTCTATTTCAATGTCACTTGCACCATCAAATACTGGTGTAGCAACTTTCCAACCTAATTTACTAGCTGCAAGTCCCAAATGAACTTCAAGTACTTGTCCGATGTTCATACGACTTGGTACCCCTAATGGGTTAAGAACTACTTGAACTGGTGTACCATCCGGTAAGTATGGCATGTCTTCTTCTGGCATAATTCTTGAAACGACACCTTTGTTACCGTGACGACCACACATTTTATCCCCAACCATGATTTTTCTCTTAGTAGCCACGTATACTCTAACTACCTTGTTAACACCTGGTGATAATTCATCGCCGTTTGCTCTTGAATAAGTTTTAACATCAACAACAACACCTGATTCGCCATGAGGAACTCTCAATGAAGTGTCTCTTACTTCTCTAGCTTTTTCGCCAAATATAGCTCTCAATAATCTTTCTTCAGCAGATAATTCTGTTTCTCCTTTTGGAGTAACTTTACCAACTAAAATATCTCCTGATTTTACTTCAGCACCAATTCTAATAATTCCTTCATCATCAAGATTCTTTCTCATATCTTCTCCGACATTTGGAATATCTTTAGTGATTTCTTCAGCGCCTAATTTTGTTTCACGAGCTTCTGATTCGTGTTCTTCTATATGAACTGATGTCAATACATCATCAACAACTAATTTTTCGTTTAATAACATCGCATCTTCGTAGTTGTATCCTTCCCAAGTCATGAATGCAATGAGAATGTTCTTACCTAAAGCCATTTCTCCCATGTTTGTACTTGGACCGTCTGCGATTATATCATCAACATCAACCTTGTCCCCTTTATTTACGATAGGTCTTTGGTTGAAAGTTGTACCTTGGTTTGCCTTTTTAAATTTACGAATAGTGTACTTGTCAACTTTTCTATCTTCATCACGAGTTATTTCAATCATATCAGAAGAAACTTTTGTAACTGTACCTTTGTGTTTTGCTTTAACTACTACACCAGAGTCCTTAGCAGCTTTGTGTTCAATTCCAGTACCGATAATTGGTGCTTGAGTTGCCAACAATGGAACTGCTTGTCTTTGCATGTTTGAGCCCATCAATGCACGAGTAGCATCGTCGTTTTCCAAGAAAGGAATCATAGCTGTACCTACAGATACGATTTGTTGCGGACTAACGTCCATGTAGTCGATAAGTTCTCTTGGATAAATATCATTTTCGCCGTTGATACCACGACCAGAAACTCTTTCATTTACAAATCTAGAGTTTTCATCCAATGGTTCGTTCGCTTGTGCAATTATATATTTATCTTCTTCATCAGCTGTCAAATAAACAATATCTTCAGTAACTTCTCCAGTTTCTTTGTCAACACGTCTGTATGGAGTTTCTAAGAATCCATATTCATTAGTAGTAGAATAAGTTGTCATGGAAGTTATAAGACCGATGTTTGGTCCTTCTGGTGTTTCTATTGGACAGATTCTACCATAGTGAGAGTCGTGAACGTCACGAACTTCAACGCCTGCTCTGTCTCTTGACAAACCACCTGGTCCTAAAGCTGACAATCTTCTCTTGTGAGTAAGTTCTGCCAATGGGTTTGTTTGTTCCATGAATTGTGACAACTGACTTGAACCAAAGAACTCTTTGATTGCTGCAGTAACTGGACGAACGTTTATTAATGATTGTGGAGTTGCCAAGTCTGGGTCTTGTGTACTCATTCTTTCTCTTACAACTCTTTCCATTCTTGATAAACCAATTCTAAATTGATTTTGCAACAATTCACCAATAGTTCTTACACGTCTGTTACCTAAATGGTCGATATCATCAGTTGAACCAATTCCAAAGAATAAGTTGAATTCGTAATTAATGGATGCCAAAATATCTGAATGGATTATATGAATTGGAGATAATTGGTGAACATTTTCTTCAATTGCTCTTCTGATTGATTTTTCGTCATCATTTTCTTCCAAGATTTTTTCCATAATAGGATAATAAACTTTTTCTGACAAATTCAAATCAGATAAATCCATATCCAAACCAAAACTATCCAAATCGACAAAGTGGTTACCAATAACACGAACACTTTGACCTTCGTGTCCGATAACATCAACAACATTTATGCCTGCGTTTTCGATTTCGATTGCCATTTCTTCAGTAATCAAATCTCCTGCAGTAGCTAATATTTCTCCTGTTGATGTATCTACAACATCTTCTTTTGCTTTTTGATTAGTAATTCTGTCTCTCAAAGATAATTTTTTATTGAATTTGTAACGTCCTACCTTTGCTAAGTCGTATCTTCTACTGTCGAAGAACATATTATTTATCAAAGGTTCTGCACTTTCTAAAGATGCAGGATCTCCCGGTTTTAATTTCTTATAAATTTCAATTAAAGCACTTTCTCTGTCTTTTGAAATTTCTTTTTCGAGAGTTTTTCTTAAAATTTCAGAATCTCCCATAGCTTCAATTATTTCTTCATCAGTGTCAAATAATAAAGCTCTAAGTAATGTAGTAACAGGTAGTTTTCTAGTTCTGTCGATTCTAATATTCACTACACCACTTGCATCAGTATCCATTTCAAGCCAAGCACCTCTGTTTGGAATAACTGTAGATGCGAAGTTGCTGTTACCTGATTTATCAATTTCTTCGGCGAAGTAAACACCAGGACTTCTTACAAGTTGGCTTACAATTACCCTTTCAGCACCATTGATGATAAATGTACCGCTGTCTGTCATCAAAGGGAAATCACCCATAAAAACTTCTTGTTCTTTTACTTCTTCTGTGTCGGTGTTAATTAATCTTACTTTCACTTTTAACGGGCAAGAATAGTTAGTATCTCTGTCTTTTGCCTCTTGGATTGTATATTTTGGATTTTCCTCAAAATAATAATCCACAAATTCCAAAACAAGACTTCCCGCATAATCTTTTATAGGACTAATATCTTCAAAAACTTCCTTAATACCTTTTTTTACAAACCAATCGAAACTGTCAGTTTGAATACCAATAAGATTTGGAAGTCCCAAAACATTTTTGTTCCTAGAAAAGCTAACTCTGTCCGTTACTCCATACTTTTCAGTATGCATATACTTCACCCCTTATACTATCTTAAACTCCTAAATAATCTACTTTATAGCATAATTATCCATTTTTATACTGTATCTTAGAATTATATAACAACAGTTTTATTTTGTCAATTATTTTTTTTACGAAATTTTGGCTATTTTCTAAAATTTAAAAGAAAAAAACTCACAAAACAAAAAATTCATTTTGTGAGTTAAAATTTATTTCGTAATTTTTATAATTGTTTTCAAAACTCCATCTGTAATTAATTTGAAACAAATGACGGAATCTTCTACTAATCTATAAATCTCCACACTTTCACCTAGTTTAAGTTCTTTCTTATATACAACTTCCACCTTTTTAATTGTGTCATCGTCCAGATAATTTTCAATCCATTCGATATATCTAGCATTGTTTGCGTGATAATTGTAATCTATATCCGTTTTTCTTACAATATATTCGCCACACTTTTTATAATCGCCGTCTAACATTTCCACATCTTTTTCTATTATTTCATAACCATCTTCTCTTCCGTAAATCTCTCCAAGTGTATCGCTTATCCTAATTGGAAGCTTCTTTTCAGGATTTACAAGTAGCCATTTTGTTTTAGCTCTTACAATTAGTTCTCCGTTTTTAAAAACATCGTAGTTACGAAAAGCGTAGAATTTTCTAGTATAAGTGTGGTAAGTTTGTATTGTCAAATCGTCAAATCTTTCAGGCATGTCATGTATATCAACATCCCATTGATATATAATCCAACTCCCATTCAAATCTTTAAGCTCTTCTTTAAGAATTTCTTCCTGTTTAATGGAACATTCAAGCATATAATCGAATAACTTGTTCAATCTTATTTTTGAATTTGTCCCACAAAAAACGTTCATAACTTTCGTATTTAAACTAACTTTCATATTACTCCTCTTTTAAATAGTAACTTTCTCCCATTATAGATTTTTTCTTGGTAATATATCCATCATTGCTAAGTTTATTTAATTTGTCTTCCAATTCACTAACACTCAGTTTTATATTGTGTCTTTCTTCAACAATCTTACAAATCCTAAATAAATCAAGAGTTATTGGAAATACGTTATCTTCTTTCAACATTTTAAATAATTCCATATCCGATTCATTTTTCTTTTGAACATTTATTTCCAGCATTCGATACATTTCATCAAAAGGATTTTTAAATTTCGGTTGTGTAGTGTATGCAAGTCTAATTCTTGCAAATAATGTTTTTCCGATTTGAGCTTGGGAAATGAATACATCACCATTTGATAGATATGGAAGTCTTCGTATTTCTTCAGATGACAAATCAGTTTCTTTTCTGATAACTTCAAGGTCCTTTTCGGTTGAAATTCTAAAAATAAATTTTGTAGACAACTGTGCAATTGTAGTCTGCTCGATTGCGGCCATTCTTTGCGATGCTAATATTAGGAACACTCCGTATTTTCTACCTTCTTGGGCAATCTCTTTAATTATTCTTCTTGTAACAGATATTTGATCGCTGCCACAGAAATTGTGGGCTTCATCAAAAACCATACAAATAATCGGAAAATATTCGTTTGTCATAGCATCTACATATCTTCTTCTTTTTCTGTAACAAGAATTTACTGCGTACGATGCATACAAATTTAGCATCTTTTGCGTACCCTGTATGATAACTGTTTTACCGTCTTTTAATGCTTCGAAAAGTTTTTGTGAAGTGTTCAAAAATATATCTGTGTTCAGTAATCTATTAAATCTCCTGATAACAGCTTGAAGTGAATCCACGTTTACAAGTTGTGAAAATCTTTCATAGTATCCCGTCGTGTCATCTTCCTTATCTGACAAGGTTCTGGATATGGTTGTCAAATAACCCAAAAATGCATTAGCACTCGATTGTGTTATTGCGTCTTTATCAAGGATAGCTTCATAAGCAGATTTCATGGATTCCGTGAGTTCTCCTTGTGTTTCTATCAAACTGATAAGCTCATATCTGTTCAAATCAGGAAAATTAATCCCCAAATCTTCCCCAACTTTTAAAACTTCAAATTTGTCAGAAAAATCAACCCCATAATTTTCAAGCGTTCTATCCTTAAATACCATTTGATTATGTGGATCAAACACTATCGTAGGAACATATTTTTTCATTAATTCTTCAATTACTACTCTCAGCCCGTATGATTTACCAGATCCTGATCCTCCAAAAATACCAATATGCGGATATTCAATCATATTGTAATAATTAAATAAATACACCAATTCTTCTTGGTCGTGGATTTTTTGGTTAGAATCCATGATTTTAAGCAAATTTTTGTATTCTTCAGGACATGTTTTATAAATCTCTTCAGTATTTTTTATAATTCCTATTTCAAGTGATTTGTCAATTATACCAGAATAAAACAAGTGTTTAATCTCATCGAACTTTGGTTTTCTAACTGTAGATCCTGCTTCAATCGCAAATGCTGGATCGTCCATCACTCTGAATTTGTAAATGTATTTGATTCCTTCAGAAATGTTGTATCCTACTGCTTGAAGTTTTAGAATTTGTTCTTTGGTTATATAAGAATCGGCGGTGTTTGACTCCATAAATTCATTAACACTGTGAGTTTCTGTGACTTGACACAAAATATCCCCTTGTTTGATATCTTCCACAATCATATACTCATTGATTCTAAGTCTATCGTATTTACTAGCTACAAAACATTCGATTTGGTCGGTCATTCCGACTACTCTAAAGTCTAAATCATTCATTATATAACTCTTTTACTCCTTTGAGATCTAAATATCGATTGGTACATTTCTGTATCCAAGTATTTCTTCGCCAATATTTCAGCTTGTTTGTTGTCAATCCTAGTTTTCTTGTCTACCAAATCTAACAAAAATGGCACTCCTCTTGTATTTTCATCGGACATCGTAAGCACAAAAGAAATTATTTCATCAAAATCATCCATGTTTTGTGAAGGAATGTCGATAGCTATTACACAAGGATCCTTGGAAGTTCTGATGAAAGCTTGTTCTATATTGTACTCTTCTTTTCTGGATTTATGGTTTTTTACGACAAACCCTTCATCCATATCCAATGCATTGAACAAAGCTTCCCTGTCGAAAAGCATCCCCACATAATTATCATTTTCGTTAAAAGTGTTCATGATAATCTTCGTGCTGATTTCCTCGACAACTCCAACTAACAAAACACCTTTCATATCACAAAGTTTCACCAAATCTTCATATAAATCTTCCGCTTCAAGGCTATATCTCATTAAAGTTCCATCCATCATAAGTATTTTGATGTCGTGATGTGAAACTGCTTCAATCGCTACAGCAAGTTCTGTCGCACACAATTTTTCTTTTGAGATTTGGAATTGATCACGTTCCGAATATTCATCCACCAACGGACACAAAATATCCGCCTTAACCAAAGGTTCTTGATCAGAACTTAGAAGAGCCATAGACTGAAAAAACTCCACATAGTTTGGATAATTTGCCCCGATTCTATTAACTGAGCCATCTACGACGCAAATACTACCTGATTCTTTAATTTCTTTTAACTTATTAACATCAAATCTATCATAAACTTTGATGTTCCCAATCTCATTTGTAACTAAATTTCTTACATCTTTTCTGTTTAATCGAGAGACATTTTTTCTATTTTTAAGTCTCTCATTTAAATGAGAGACTTCATCCATCAAATCTTTTGAAATCATAATTCTAAGCTCTCTTTGTAGACATCATTTTTCTTCAAACCGTACACATCGCTGACGATTTTCACTGCTTGTTTTTTTGACATTCCATCATTGATGAGTTCTGTAAGTTTTTCTTTTACATCTATATCTTCATCTTCTTCAATGAGTTTGTCGATTACAATTACAAATTCACCTTTTACAGTTTCGTTTTTTAACATTTCGATAACTTCAGCACAAGTCCCTTTCATAACGGACTCGTGAATTTTCGTTAGTTCTCTTAAAACACAAATCTTTCTATCTTCCAAAAACTCACTGAGTTCTTGCACTGTCGCCTCAATTCTATGAACTGATTCGTATATTATTGTGGTCATAGTCGCGTTTTTGATTTGTTCGTAAAACTTATTTTTGTCAGCGTTTTTCCTAGGTACGAATCCTAAGAATGCAAATTGCAAACTATCGAATCCACTTCTCACCAAAGCAGTAATTGCAGCACTTGCACCTGGCAGCACTTCAATATCGACATCACGATCAATAGCTTTTTCCAATAAAATTTGTCCCGGATCACTGATAGAAGGCATCCCCGCATCACTTACTACCGCACAATTTATATTTTCCAATAAAATTTTGTCGATAATTTCTTCTGATCTGCTTTGTTCGTTATGTTTGTGATAACTTACAAGAGGCGTTTTGATGTCGTAATAATTCAGTAATTTCGATGTATTTCTGGTATCTTCGCAATAAATCACATCCACATTCTTCAAAACGTCCAACGACCTCAAAGTCATATCTGCCAAGTTTCCAATTGGAGTAGGCACGACGTAAATTTTAGACTTTTGTAATTCCATATATATTCATCACTTCTTCCGTGTAGTCTTCACCATCGTAAATAATCAGATTTTTCTCAAAAGTCAAGAAAGGTTTCTGATTTTTCACAAATTGTATCATGACAAGATTGGGCTTATCATTAATTCTCGATTGCACAAACCTAATTCTCTTTGCTTCCATATTATATTTTCTTGCAATACTTAATAAATCGACCAATCTCTCACATCTATTTATCATAAACAAAGACCTGTTTGATTTGAGCTTTAACTTAGCAAATTCAAATAAATCTTCCAATTTCATCTCATTATCGTATCTCGATGTGTGAAAATTAGTATTTTTATTAGAAATACCATGACCATTTTTTTGATAAGGAGGGTTAACTATTATATTGTCGATTGAATCGTTTTTGATGTAGACATTTTTAAAATCATCATTGATAATATCGACATTTTCCAAATTATTAATCGTGATTGTTTCAACCAACATATCTGCAACATCTTTTTGAATTTCAATTCCGATGCATTTTGACAAATTATACATTGCATTACATCTCAACATCAATATTCCCGTCCCACAGCCAATATCAATTAGATTGGTGCCTTTTTTCATTTTTGCAAAATCTGTGAGTAAAATGGAATCAATCGTAAAAGAAAATTTCTCATCATCAGCAATTATTTTTAAATCTGTTTTTGGTATAAAATGTTCTCTTTTCATATTAAAAAAATAGACCACTCAAAAATGAGTAGTCTAATTCTCCCCTAAAATTAGCAGTCTTGATGTGGAGCATCTACTGGACATACGTCAGCACAAGAACCACAATCGATACATGCGTCTTGATCAATTGTATAAATGTCCCCTTCAGAAATACAATCTACTGGACATTCAGGTTTACATTGTCCGCAAGCGATACAATCGTCAGAAATTTTATAAGCCATATTGCTTTACCCCCTTGTAATTTTAGAGCGTATTATGTATTTATGCTCTACAATCATTATTACACACTATTAGAATAAATGCAAGTGTTTAATGACATTTATGATTACATCCACCGCACTTATTAAAATCGATTAGTTCGTCTACATTTACTTGAATTAATTCTTCTGTTTCATCCTCTGTCATCACTTTTACTTTCACAGATTCCAAAAGAGTATTAGTTTCAGTCACAACTCCTTCGCCCATCTCAGTAGTAACTTTTTGACCAACGTGTGGCATTTTCTTTAATTTGCACTCATAGCCTTCTTGCTCATAATTCAAACAACACATAAGTCTTCCACAAAGTCCACTGATTTTTGAAGGATTGAGAGATAATGATTGGTCTTTTGCCATTTTGATACTAACTGGATTGAAATTTCTCATATATCTGTTGCAGCAGCATCTTTGACCACAAGGACCAATTCCTCCTGCAATCTTTGCTTGATCTCTCACTCCAATTTGTCTCAATTCTATTCTGATTCTGAAAATTCTCGCTAATTCTTTTACTAATTCCCTAAAATCAACTCTTTCATCTGAAGTAAAATAAAAAATAACCTTATTGTTATCAAATGTATATTCACAGTCCACTAATTTCATATCCAAGCCGAATTCTTTTACCTTTTCTTTGCAGACTTCGATAGATTCCTTAGCTTTCTTCTTATTTTCCATATAAATATAATCATCTGCACTATCGGCCAATCTTATAATTGGTTTAAGATCAGACGATAATTCTTTTTCATTAATTTCAAAATTTTCTTTTACAACAACCCCATACTCAATACCACGAGCAGTCTCTACAATTACATGATCTCCTAGTTTATATTGAAGATTATTGGAGTCGAAGTAATACACTTTACCAGCTTGTCTAAAACTAACACCAGTTGCATCAAGCATAGTTTTCCTCCATTATATACAATAAAAGCTCTTCCATAGAAAGCTCAAAATTCGCATTAACTTTAAAATATCCTCTTACAGACTCAATCTTGTCCAAAGTATCCACGATAATTCTCTCATTAGCATTTGGATATTTCTTGTACAATTTCACAAAATCTTTATTCAAAGAAGACTCGTCCTTAGTCTTCACAAATTTCAAAAACGACGAATAAAACTCCATCAAAAAATCAAACAATACATCTGTGTCTTTTTGAAAATCTGACAAATATTCCTTAGAATCTAACATTGTAAGAAGATTTTGCCCCATAGATTTATCCAAAATGTCCAAAGCTATCGTATAATCAAATTCTTCATTTTCTTTTTCACTTAGATAATTAATTACTTGGCATCTGGAAATAATAGTTTTGAGAAGTTTATTCTTATTGTCTGTAAGTAATATAAAATACACAAAAGGCTTTGGCTCTTCCAAATTTTTTAAAAGAGCGTTAGAAGCCTCTGTCCTCATCAAATCAGCCTGTTTTATCAACACGACCTTGTTATTAGATTCAAAAGGCTTTGTGGATACAAATTTTGAAATATCTCTGATTTTGTCTATGGTTATAGAATTTTTCTCAGGTTCTATAACCAACAGATCGGATAACTTATCTCTGTCAAACTTCAACTTCAAATTTGAATTACTAACAAGTAAATTGTATATCAAAGCCTCAGCATCATAATTTATTTCGCTTAAATTCTCACCATATAGTAAATATTGGTTAGAAATTTTATTATTCTTGACTTGATTTATCAAAGTTTTGTTTTTCGGTAACATTAAAACTTTTTAAAATCCTCTAAATCCATAACGAAAATATTAGCCTTTGATTCATTATCAGACTCAATATCATTTTCGTCACATACTTTTTTAATCAAATCTAAAATAGATTGTTCTTTTTCCACATCAGTACCTATCAACATTGTAGTATTTCCTTTTTTCAAAAAACCACCTGTTGATGATAATTTAGTAGAAGAAATTTTGTTCTCCAACAATTCTTTTGAAAGAATATGGCTCAAGTCATCTTCCATAATTACAACTATAAGTTTCATAAAATCACCTAAAATCTCAAATACTTATCTACTTCTAGTAAAAATACAGTAGCTCCACCTACCATAACCTCTACAGGATATGATATGTAGTTAGTTCCTGGCATACTAACAGAAAGCATTGAAGTTGTAGTTTCTCTTGATTTGCAATCATTTTCAATGATTTCCAAACATTTATCTACATTTTCATCTTCAGTACCTATTAACAAAGTGCTGTTTCCTGTCTTCAAAAATCCGCCAGTTGAAGCCAACTTTGTAATTCTAAAACCAGCTTCAGTAAGATCTGCATTTAAATTATATACATCTTGATCTTGAACAATTGCAACAACTAGTTTCATAAAACATTTCTCCTTTTTAAAACTTTTATACATTGATTAAATACGTCTTCTACAGATTGAGTTGCATCAATAATTTCTATATTCTTTTCAGAATTTAGAATCTCTTTATATCCATTATATACCCTTTCATGGAAATTATTACCCTCTTTTTCAAGTCTATCTGCTGTATCCAAGGAAGATTTTCTCTTCAAAGTAGTAATAGGATCAACATCGAAAAACAAAACGAAATCAGGAAACACTCCATTTATACCAAATTCATTAATTTTTCTAACATTTTCAATTCCCAAATCTCTTCCTACACCTTGGTATGCAAGGGAAGATATAAGAAATCTATCACACAAAACAATTTTATTCTCGTTTAATGCAGGTAGAATTGTTTCTTCAACATGTTGTGCCCTAGAAGCTGCATATAACAAGGCTTCTGTTCTATAACCCATTTCGGTGTTTTCAGTATCAAGTATCAAATTCCTGATCTTTTCAGCAATGGGACTTCCACCAGGCTCTCTAGTTTTAATTACATCGTAATTATTCTCGATTAAATAATCGTAAACTTTTTGAATTATGGTTGATTTCCCACTGCCGTCAGGACCTTCAAAAGTAATAAACATAATTTATCCTATAAAAAAAGCGAGTTAACTCGCTTTATTTTTTCTATTTATTATTCTGCGTCTTCTTCTTCAGTTTCACCAACTGTTGGAACATCTGCAGATACTTCTTCATCTTCATCATCAATTACTTCTTCTTTTGGTTCAGATAATGAACATACTGCTTCAGTTTCGTCTTCAAGAACTGTTATGTCAGCATTTTTGAATACATCCAAATCCTTTACTTCGAAAGTATCGCCAATTTGCATATCAATAACTGATACAACAGCTTCGTTTGGTAAGTTCTTTGGTAAACATTCGATTTCGATTTCGTCCAAGAATTGCATTAATACAGATGGTTGAACTCTGATTTCATCTCTTCCTTCTAATACAACTGGAATAGTAAAGTTTGCAACTTCTCCCATTTTGATTGCTTTGAAATCAACGTGAACATATTGATTTTTAAATGGATGCTTTTGAACTTCTCTTATAATTACAGTGTGATCTTCACCATCAACTTTAACATCGATTAAACTTGAAGTTCCTGCCATTAAGTGAACTTTTCTTAACTCTTTTTCATCAACACATACATTAATTGGTTCTAAGTCTTTTCCGTAAATAACTCCTGGAACCATTTCTTTTACTCTTAATTTTCTAACTGCATTAGAGCCAACTTTGTCTCTTTTTTGCATATCTAATTTATAGTTAGTCATTTATTTTCCTCCTAAGTAATCTAAAATCTCTATTAATTATACCAAATAAGTGATTTCTTCGCAACAAATTTAATATTTTAGTTGATAATTTCTTACTAGACAACAAAGTAATATAAGAATAAAACAACCAATCCCGGAACTCCAAAAATACCGACAATCAACATATCAATCAAATTATATGGAA
Organism: Finegoldia sp. P3-F-LR; assembly: GCF_052932165.1. Taxonomy (NCBI): domain Bacteria; kingdom Bacillati; phylum Bacillota; class Tissierellia; order Tissierellales; family Peptoniphilaceae; genus Finegoldia; species Finegoldia sp. P3-F-LR. Next base: position 44,927 of record NZ_JBRFJE010000007.1, read on the forward strand.
TATGCATATTAAAAAAACTTAAGAAAATATTTAAAATAAAAATTCCTACAAAACCAGAAAGTGCATGCATCCCCAATTTAAAAGAAATCTTAAAGAATAACGCCAAAATCGCAACGCTAATTAATACAATAATAATTGTAGCTGTGCTCATTAAAATCAACTCCTCTTGTTTATTTAAATAATTTTTTGGGTATAAACCATTTGAATGAAAATGAAATTATAAGGAGGTCTATAACATGGACAAAAGACAAGAAACAACATTTGGAAACAACCCTGTGACTTTATTAGGAACTAAAGTAAACGTAGGAGATAAAGCGCAAGATTTCACTTGCTTAAATGCAGAATTAAAACCAGTAAAATTATCTGATTATGACGGAAAGAAAAAATTAATTTCTGTAGTACCATCAATTGATACTGGTGTTTGCGAATTCCAAACTAAAGAATTCAACAAAAAAGCTAGTGAATTTGACAACACAATTATATTTACAATTAGCTGTGATTTACCATTTGCACAATCAAGATTCTGTGCAGCTGAAGGAATCGACAACCTATTAGTCCTAAGCGATCACAAAGATTTAGATTTTGGTTTGAAGTATGGTTTCGTTATGGAAGAATTCCGTCTTCTTAACAGAGGTATTGTAATTTTAGATGAAAACAACGAAGTTAAATACGTTGAATACGTAAAAGAAAATACAAATCACCCTGATTACGATAAAGCTATAGAAGCCTTAAAATCACTTTAATAAATTATATCATACAAAAAATTGATAATACTTTCGAAAAGTATACAAAATATTAAAGATTAATAAACAAAAATCTCGTAACCAATTTTGTACTGCCCCCTTATTTCCGTGTCCGGATTTAAAGAGGCATTACATTTGTCGATTACGAGATTTTTTTATTTAAATTATATTTTGTATTTATTCATATTTCTACCGGCAATCATAACCGTTGATAAATTGTGAAGGAGTGCCGATGAAGTATTGGTCAATATTCCCATAACTCCTAATATTATCAAAGTTGAATTGAATCCTACGATTTGTCTATAATCAGAATCAATTCTATTTTTCATAGCTTTTGATAATTTTACAACATCAACAAGCCCTTCTAAGCTGTCTGATCCAATCGAAATATCCGAGATTTCCTTCGCAATATCTGCTCCTTGATGCATTGAAATTCCCACATCTGCGCTAGATAATGCAACAGAATCGTTAATACCATCGCCAATCATTACAACCTTATTTCCCTTTTCTTTTTCTTGCAAGATATAGTTTTGCTTATCTTCAGGTAAAACTTGTGATTGATAATAATCCAAATCCAATAGTGAAGCAACACTGTGAGCAGAATTTTCTGCATCGCCAGTTAACATCGTGATGTTTTTAAACGACAAATCTCTCAATGATTTTACAACATCACAAGCCTCATCTCTTAGAGGATCTTCAATACAAATTACAGCGATTAATCTACCGGCAAATGCCAAGTACAATAGCGAATAATCTTCTTTTAATTTATCTATAATTTGTTTTGTTTCATCATTAATTTTTATTCCCTCATCATCAAGAATAAAATGTTCAGATCCAATCAAGGCATCCTTGTCAACAATCTTAGTTCTGATTCCGTGAGCAACAATGTACTCTGGTTTAGAGTGCATTTCTTCGTGCTTCAAATTTTTATGCTTTGCGTGTTCAACCACGGCTTTAGCAATCGAATGTGGGAAATGTTCTTCCAGACAAGCCGCTATTCTTAAGCACTCATTTTCCGAAATTTTATCGAGAGCTATTACTTTTGCTACTCTTGGCTCAGATTTTGTCAACGTACCAGTTTTGTCAAACACGATTGTATTTGCTTCAGACAAGTTTTCCAAATATTTTCCGCCCTTTACAAGGATTTTTTCTTCAGATGCTTGACTAATCGCCTTCATTACGGCAATTGGAATAGTTAATTTTAATGCACATGAGAAATCCACCATTAAGAAGGACTTAGCTTTTTGAAGATTTCTTGTGAATAAATAAGTCAATGCTGTGCCTATAAATGAATACTTCACAAGACTATCAGCCGTGTTCTCAGCTTTCTTTTGAGCGAGTGACTTGTTCTTTTCACTTTCTGAAATCAAACTTATAATATGAGATAATCTTGAATCATCGTGTTTTTTTGCCGTTTCGATTAGAATAGAACCTTCTTCAATTGCAGTTCCAGCTAACACAACACTACCCGACGTTTTCTTGACAGGATTTGATTCTCCGGTGAATGAAGATTCGTTTACCATTGCAACACCTTTGATGACTTTACCATCAACAGGAATACTATTACCCATTTCAACTTCGACAATATCTCCAATCTCAACATCTTTAATATTTTTAATGATTTTTTCGTCATTTTCAACGACAAATACATTATCTATATTCAATGCCAAAGAATGTGCCAAGTTTTCTTGAGATTTTTTCATTGTGTAATCTTCTATTTCTTCACCTAATCCTAACAAGAACATAATATTTGCAGCATCTGCAAACTGTCTTGTTGCAAGAGATACAGAAATAGCTGTTGCATCCAACAATTCAACATTTAGTTTTCTATTGAGTAAAGATTTAATTCCATTTTTTATAAACGGATAAGCTCTAAAGAACAATGCAACTGTTCCTATTGGAGCAGGAAGCATATATTTGAAAAAGATTCTTCGATACATCGCATTTCTCAGAATATTAAACAAATCATTTTCTGATTGTGCTTGAAAATCTACATTATCTATTGATGTATTCTCAATTGTATCTATATCTAAATCAAGAATAAACTTCGCCAATTTCGAAACACAGTTTTCATCATAACTAACAGTAATAGAATTAGTAAGAAGTGAAATCTTACATGATCTCACTCCACTAACTTCTTCTATACAATATTTGAGTTTATTAAGATTTTCTTTTTTTAAATCATCCTCATAAACAAAACGGCATCTGCCCTTTATTCTGTGGGCTATTGACGCTCTCATTATTTATTTTCTTCCTCTTTTTTATCTTCAACTTTTTCTTCAGTTTTTTCTTCTTGTTCTTCAGCTACTTTTTCGATGTCCATTTCATCGTTTTTCTTAGCTTCTTCTTTTTCTTCTCTTTCTTTTACATCTTTTGCTTCTGCAATAACATCTTCTGCAGAAACTCTAATATTTTCAACAGTTTTATCGATAGATTCTTTAACTTTTAATCCTCCAACAACTGTACTAACAGCAGCTTTTTTAGCTAGCTTTGAATTTAAAACTTTTCCACCAATAGCTCCTGCTATTATTCCTGCACCTACGCTAATTATTTTTTTGTTTATCATATTATACCTCCATAATTTTATAACTTAAAATATTTGTAAGTTTTTACATAAAATTTACAATTTCTTTATATTCTATCTCACCATTATTATACAATTTTTTTCTTAAAAATATAAGTGTTTTCTTCGATTTTTTACTTTTTAAAAAGAACTAATCTATTTGTCCTAGATTAGTTCTCATTTGTTTATATTTGATTTGTTATTTTAGCATATCCAAGATATATTCTTTTTCAACCATACCTACAGTAGATTTTATGATTTCTCCATCTTCAAATACCAAAATTGTAGGAATACTCATTACTTTGTATTTTCTAGAAATTTCTTGTGCTCCATCTACATTTAGTTTGCAGATTTTGATGTTTTCGTCTTTGTTTTCTTCATCAATTTCTTCAATTATTGGAGCGAGTCCTTGGCATGGTCCACACCAATCCGCATAGAAATCTACCAAAATTTTACCTTTTGCTTGAATTACTTCTTCATCAAAGTTTTCATTGTTTAAATAAATCATATTTCACCTCTAATTATTGTTATCATTGTTGTCGTTGTTGTCGTTATCTCTGTCATTTTGATTATTATTTTGTCCATTATCTTCAGAATTTTGATTGTTTCTCTTCCTATCGGAGTTCTCTGAGTTTTCATTATCAGAATTATCTCTGTTATTATTTGAGTTATCATTTTCTGTTTTTCTCTCAGAGTTTTCTTCAGAATTTGATGGTTCTTTTTCTTCGTTGTTTTGTTTGTCGCTATCTTCTTTGTTGTTGTCTGTGTTTGTTACATTTTCATCTGCAACTTTAAGGTATTCTTCCAATGTCAAATTTTGATCGTGAATGATTTTCGCCAAATCAATTCCTACATATCTAAAATGCCAGGGAGCAAAGCTTAATCCTGTAGTATCTTTCTTTCCTTCAGGATATCTCAACACAAAACCGTATTTATAAGCATTGTCCATCAACCACTTGTATTCTTTTGATTTTGAGAAATCTAATTTGTATTTAAGTGTGTAATCTTCACCTATCAAATCATAAGCAAGCCCTGTTTGATGTTCAGAAGTACCAGCTTTTACAAATTTTACATCTTCTACATCTTCTAACTTAGATTGTTGTTCGAATGATCTATAATCGCTAACACTTCTTAGTATTACACCGTCTTTGTTTGCATCATTAACCATTAAAGTAAATGATTTACGAGCATCTTCATCAATTCCTGGATCGTAATCTGATGGCAATGTGTAGTCACTGTTTACAATCAAAACTCCTTTGATTACTTTGAATTGATTTTTGTTTTCTATATCTGACAAATCAGATTTTAAAATATATCCTTTTTTTCCATTATACACTACGTATGAGAAATCTCCTTGATCTGAGTAATACTTTACATATGCATTGTTAGGGATTTGTTCAAGGACAGTGGATACTTTTTCGCTCTTTTCATACAAATTAGTCATTTTATTTGTCTTTGAGAACTTAACTAATGATTGAACAATCGGTTGTGGTTTTACTGGTGTTTGGTTAGTTATTGTTGTTTGTTGTTTTGGTTTTGCGTTATTTTTATTTGCAACCTTCTTAACCGCAAAAACTATTAAAAGTATCAAAACTATTGCCACGATTGCGGAAATAATTCTTCTTCTTCTCAACTTTTTCTTTCTAGCTATTCTTTTTTGTCTAGCTATTCTTTTTCTTTCCATTTCAACCATTTCTGGAGTCAAAACTATCGTTTTGCCCATGTCTTGTTCATGATTGTAACTATTTCTTTGTCGTCTCATTTCTCTACGATTTTTCTCGGCGTTTTTCTTTCTGCGTCTCATTTCGCTTTCTGAAACTCTTCCGCTTGAAAAATCGTATTTTTTATTAATATCACTGTAACTTGATTTTCTTTTCTTGTCAGCCATATTCCACCTCTTTTATTGATGTTCTACATCCGGAGTATAATTTGGTACGATTTTTTGCAATTGTTCTACAATTACTAACTTAGAGTTTTGTTCTGTAGTTTTCTTCAAATCTACTAAGTCGTCAGATAATTTTTCTATATCGTGAACCACCGGTTCTTCTACAAATATCATATCATATTTTGTCTTACTTATATTATTAGCTTCAATCAAAGTTTCTTCGTAAAGTTTCTCTCCAGGTCTAAGTCCTGTAAATTCTATCTTGATATCTTTGTCCAATTCCAAACCTGATAACTTTATCAATTTTTTAGCCAAATCTACTATTTTAACAGGATCCCCCATATCTAACACAAATATTTCTCCACCTTCTGCCATTGCTCCAGCTTGCATAACAAGTTGACAAGCTTCAGGAATTGTCATGAAATATCTGATGATATCTTTATGAGTAACAGTAACTGGTCCACCTTCTTGAATTTGCTTTTTGAATAGTGGAATTACTGAACCATTTGATCCAAGTACGTTTCCAAATCTAACTGCCACATACTCTGTTTTAGAAATTTGATTTTTAGATTGTACTAATAGTTCACAAATTCTCTTTGTGCAACCCATTACAGATGTCGGATTAACCGCCTTATCTGTAGATATTAATACGAATTTCTTGACGTTATGAATATCGCAGCAATCTATTATATTTTTCGTTCCAAATACATTGTTCAAAACAGCTGCTTGTGGTGAATGTTCCATCAAAGGAACGTGTTTGTGAGCTGCAGCGTGGAACACAACATCTGGTTTGTGAATTCCAAAAATCGCATTCATTCTATCGAAGTTTCTTATAGACTCTATAATAACATCAATTGGTGCATCAGGATCATTTCTCAAAATTTCATTTTGTATATCATAAGTAGTGTTTTCATAGATATCAATCATCACCAATTTTTTTGGTTTATATTTTAATATTTGTCTACAAAGCTCACTACCTATTGATCCACCTGCGCCAGTTACCATTACGACTTTATTGTTCAAAAATTCATTAAGGATTTCTTTGTCCAATACTACTTGGTCACGTCCAAGCAAGTCTTCGATTTGAACATCTCTTAAATCTTTCAAATCAACCTTGGAATCTATAAATTCATAATAACCAGGCATTATTTTAACTTTTGCATTAAGCTTTTCGCATTCATTAAGAATTTGTTTCTTTCGTTCTGAATCTATAGTTGGTATCGCTAGAACAATTTCTTCAACGTTGTACTCATGTGCCTTTTTAACAATATCACTTGTGTCACCAACAACCGGAACCGAAGATATGCTTTTGTTTATTTTCGTATTATCATCGTCAAGTATACACACAGGTTTAGATTTCATTTCAGGATGATTTAGCATCTCACGTACAACCAAAACTCCCGCAGCACCTGCTCCTATTACCATTGAATTAACTTGTCCTTCGATAGTTTGTTCGACAGCTGATTTTTTATCAGTTTGAGTTCTTGCAATCATACGAACTATTAAAATTAATACAACTTCAAAAACAAGCGCAATCAAAAAGCTTGATCTTGGAAGCGTTGATTTTACCAAAATCAAAAACAATGATGAACCAACACTCGCAATAACAGTGTATACACCAGCTTTTAGGTAGTCTTCAAATGTTGCATACCTCCACATTACCTTGTACATTTTGAAAATAAAAAGTATCAAAATTTGTATTATTGTAACTACGGCTGCATACTTAAGATAGTAACTCATGTATCTTGGAGGTACTTGTCCGTCAAATCTTAAAAGCAATCCTACAACGTACGATATATTAATAATTATAGCATCTAAAATTGCCAATACTATATTTCTGTATTTATTCATTTTAACTCCTCTGACAAATATTACTTATCGTATTCATTATACCATAAATACAAGATAAAATTATTTGGAAAATGACTTTAACGTTTAAATCTCAACTCTCCAATTAAAGTTATCTTCAATCTTTCCAAATTGTAAATTAGTTAATGTTTCGTAAACGTGAAGGCTAGTCTTTCCGATTTGACCATCGTTAATAATCATTTCATATTCATCATACAATAGCTTTCCAACTGGACTGATAACAGCTGCAGTTCCGGTTCCAAATATTTCTAGAAGCTCTCCATTTTTGTAATAATCTACGATATCGTCAATGGAAATTCTTTCTTCTGAAACTTCCATACCTTCGTATCTTAGTAATTCGATAACAGATTTTCTAGTTATTCCTTCCAAAATACTTCCATTAATCATTGGCGTTATAACTTTGTCTTTTAGCACAAAGAATATATTCATCGCACCTACTTCTTCGATGTATTTTCTTTCCACACCGTCTAGCCATAAAACTTGTGAATAACCTCTGTCGTGAGCAATATCTTGGCTTTTCATGCTAGCTGCATAATTTCCACCAGTTTTTGCCATTCCCATTCCACCTCTTACAGCTCTCACATAATCTTTTTCTACATAAATACTAACAGGGCTCAAACCATTTTTGTAATAAGATCCGCTTGGAGAAGCTATTATGATAAGTTTGTATTCATTACTAACCTTTACTCCTAATTGTGCATCAGTTGCAATGATAAAAGGTCTGATATACAATGAGCAACCTTCTTCTTCAGGTATCCAATCTCTTTCCAAATCGACAAATTTGTACAAATATTCCAAAACTTTTTCTTCATCGATTTCTGGAATACACAATCTATCATTGCTTTTATTTAATCTTTTTAAATTTTCTAATGGTCTAAACAAATATACTTTGCCGTAATTTTTATAAGCTTTCATTCCTTCAAAAACAGTTTGTCCGTAATGAAAAACCATAGAAGAAGGATCAAGACAAATATTTTGATATGGAATTATCCTCTCATCGTGCCAACCTTTTTCTTTGTCGTAATCTATTACTAACATGTGATCTGTAAATATTTTTCCAAATCCCAATTCTTCACTATTAGAGTATTTTTGTTTTGGTGTTGTTGTTTTTTCAATTTTTAAACTCATTTATATCTCCTTATATGTAAAAAAAGCTACCATCAAGGTAGCTTAATTTTGTCTTATTCAGCACTGTATGGTAATAGTGCAACTTGTCTAGCTTTTTTGATAGCATCAGTTATTTGTCTTTGATGTTTTGCGTTTAATCCAGTTACTCTTCTTGGTAAAATCTTACCTCTTTCGCTGATATAGTTTTTAAGCATATTTACATCTTTATAATCAATAACTTTTGTTTTATCCTTTTGGAATGGATCTATCTTTTTTCTAGGTCTAAATCTTCTTTGCATATCTTTAAAACCTCCTACTATTAGAATGGAAGTTCGTCAATATCAGTCGGAACTGCATTGTCTCCCATTCCGAAATCGTCATTACTCTTATGAATATCGTTTGAATTTTGGAAATTATTGTTTTGGAAAGAATTATTGTTGAATGATTGGTTATTGTTGTAACCTTGATAGTTACCTGAATTTGGTTGTGAATTACTTGATTCAACAAAATCAAATTGATCGACAATTACATCAGTTGTATAAATTCTTTGTCCTTGTTGGTTTTCATAAGATCCCGTTTGAATGTGACCTGTAATCGCAATTCTATTTCCTTTGTGGAAATATTGTCCAATAACTTCTGCAGTTCTTCCAAAAGCAACGCAGTTGATAAAATCCGCAGTTGGTTGATTGTTGTTTTCAGCTTCCATTCTTTTTTCTTTAGATAATCTTCTATCTACAGCAACACTAAATCTAGCGTTAGCTAATTGAGTATTCGCTGAATATCTCACTTCAGGGTCTCTTGTCAATCTACCCATCAAACTAACATTATTCAAAACATTTCCTCCTCTTACGATTATTGTTCGTCTACTCTAACAACCATGTATCTAATGATTTGGTCGAATAATCTACATCTTCTTTCGATTTCCTTAACAAATTGTGGATCTAAATCGAAGTTTACAATATAATAGTATCCTTCTTTAATGTAGTTAATTTCATAAGCTAATTTTCTTTTTCCCCAATCGTGAACTTCTTCAAGTTTACCATTTTCGTCAATTACTTGTTGAATTCTTGAGAATACAGTATTTCTGTCTTCTTCTGATAATTCTGGCTTAAAGATTAGCACTAATTCATATTTATTCATATGACACCTCCTTGTGGTCTATTTGGCCCCTATCCGGAGCAAGGATTTACCTATATATATTACCATAATCTTCTAAGAATTACAACAAATTCCCAAAATATTTTTTAGTTTTTATGATTTGCTAGAATGGCTTTATCTATTATAATATAAATATGAAATTCATTTTATGGAGGCATCTTATGGAAAAGAAATTTATACCAGAAGTAAAATCTAATTTGAGACACAGAATGGTACATATTCCAGAAGCTATGTACAAAGCATCTGGCATAACAGTTTTAGGTAAAAGAATAAAAACTCTTGTCTTTACAACAGACATTGCAATAATTAATAATACAAATGGTCACGCAATAATGGCAGTATATCCTTTCACACCAACATTATCAATCACAAATGCTATAATAATGTCTTCAAGTCTTCCAGTTTTTGCTGGAGTAGGTGGTGGAATTACATCTGGAATTAGAAGTGTAAATATGGCATTACAAGCAGAGATGTTAGGAGCATATGGAGTAATCGTAAATGCCCCTATGAAAAACGAGACTATTGTTCAGATGAAAAAAGTTTTAGACATACCTATCGTCGCTACAATAGTATCTGCATATGATGATATCGAAGGAAAAATCAATTCTGGTGCAGATATTTTAAATGTATCTGGTGGAAAGAAAACTGCATTTTTAGTTGAAGAAATCAGGAAAAAAGTTGGATATGAATTTCCAATAATTGCAACAGGCGGTGATAATGAGCAAAATGTTATTGATACGATAAATGCTGGAGCAAATGCTTTAAGTTATACTCCACCAACATCAGCAGAAATTTTCCACGAAGTAATGGCAAATTACAGACAAGATATGAGAGAAAAGCAAGATGAGTAGAAGTATCGATACAAAAGAACTCATAAAAATCGCTTTGTTTAGCGCACTCATAGTAATTGGATCTTATATAATAATTCCATTATTTCCAGTTCCTATTTCCTTACAAAGTTTATTTGCAATATCATCTGGATATTATTTAAGCAAAAAATACGCGAATATGTCAGTTTTATTGTATATTGTATTAGGGCTTATTGGTCTTCCTGTTTTTGCAGGAGGAAAGGGTGGTATACAAGCAATATTTTCACCTAGCTTTGGTTATGTAATAGGATTTTTAGTACAAACTTTTTATGTAAAATTCAAAGACCGCAACCTGTCACAATTAAACCTTTTTATTATGTTCATGGTGTCATCACTTATAATTTACGCTTTTGGTGTGATATACATGGGAGTATTGTTCAAATTATCTAATAAACAATTCGACTTATGGAAATTATTATTCACTGGTATGATAGTGTTTTTACCTGGAGATATGTTAAAAGCTTTGGTTTTTAGTTTTGTTACAAAAAGAGTAGAAAAATACATTTAAAAAAGTCATACAAGTTTGATATTAAAATCAAATTTGTATGACTTTATTTATTCTGTAATTTCTTTTAATTTTCCAAATATTTTGTAGTCCAGATTTTTAAGCTCATTGATGTTTTTTGCTCCGAGCATTACCATAAGCATTTTTAATTTATAAATCAAGCTATCCAAAAATTCCTTAGCAAATTCATAACCACCATGCATTAAATAAGATAATACTTCGCCACTCATCGCTGTCATATCTGCACCAAGGACTAGCGCTTTTACAATATCAATTGATGTTTTTATCCCACCACTTGCAATCAAAAACAAATCGTCAGGTTTATCTTGCATGTCCAATAAAATCTTCGCCGTAGGAATCCCCCAACAGTAAAATTCAGAAAATTCCATATCGAATCTTCTATTATCTTCTATTTCAGAAAAATTTGTTCCACCAAAACCAGCAATATCAATGTATCTAACACCCAAATCGTATAAATCATAGATTGTTTTTTTGTTCATTCCGTAACCTACTTCTTTTACGATTATAGGCACATCTACATTTTCTACTATATTTTTAATGTTATCTTTTATTCCGGAAAATTCTCGGTCTCCTTCTTCCATAATCAATTCTTGAATTGGATTCAAGTGAAGGCCAAACATATCAGCATCTATCATCTCAATCGCTTTTTGAACTGATTCCAAGCTTTCTCTTGCAGAAAGATTTCCTATTACGATGTTTTCGTTTTTAATCAAATTTTCTCGTACAAGTTCGAAACTTTCAATCGCTTCATCTTCCACAAGAGCAATTTTTTGACTGCCAACTGCCATTGGAATGTTGAATGTTTTACACAATCTAGCCAAGTCTTCATTGATGTCGCAACAGGAATCTCCACCACCAGTCATTGCGTTTATCATAAAAGGATAGTCAATTTTCTTGCCGTTAAATTCCATCGACAAATCGACATCATTCAAATCTAATTCTGGTAGTGATGTATGCTCTAAATACACACAATCAAATAAATTGTTGCCCTTGTATTCTGATTTTAAATAATTTTCAATGTGTTCTTGCTTTCTTTCCACAAAAATACCTCCCAAAAACAAAACCACTAATTATTTTGAGATTCTTCCTCATCTTCTTTTTTATCATTGTCTTGATTAGTGGTTTGATCATCCAGTTTGTATTCAGCAAATAATCTGTCTACAATTTCTGGTAATTGTTCTTCATCCGCCATATACCAACTAATTCCATCATCTTTATAATCTCCAGGTAGTATATAGCTATGTATTTTGCTAGATGAAAAGTTAGGAATTTTTGTAAGATAAGCCGTCATATCTCCCAATGGAATATTCGTTTTAACATCTCTTTTGAATATTTCAACCATCTTTGGCATTTTTGTAATATTTGCAGGACTCAATAATTGATCTATCAATGTTTTTATAAAATAGTGTTGATTTTCAATTCTCGCTTCATCAGATCCACCTAATGGATGACGTGCCCTCACATATTGTAACGCTTCATCTCCGTTTAGTTTTGATTTTCCTTTTGGGATACGGATATGTCTTGATTCAACAACTATTTCAGCTGGTGAATCAACTTCAACTCCACCCATAGCATCTACGATGTGTTCTACACTATCAAAATCAACTTCAACGTAATAATCCAAATCTATTCCCAATAAATCTCTCAACGCTTTTAAAGATCCCTTCGCTCCTTCATAAGCATGGGCAGCATTTACTTTGTGGATATTTCCATTCAATCTAATCTGAGTATCTCTTGGTACAGACAGTATATCCACATTACCAGAATTAAAGTTAACTTTGCAAACCATTATAGTATCAGATCTTTGATGATCTGTTGTGCTTACTTCTTTGTCAATTCCTAGAAGGACAAATAAAAATTCATCCGGTATATTTTGTTCAATTACATTGTTTTTTCCTAATTCATCGCCTTTAATATCAGAGCCAGTTGTTTTTAAGCTTCCCAAAAATTTACCAGCACCGAAATAAACTCCCAAAAATAGTGCTAGCGAAATAAAAAAGACAATAACAGCTCTTTTTTTCATTCTTTCCTCCAATTACTTTCTTAATGAACAAAGCACTCGGATTCACCGGTGCTTTGCCATAACACTTATTTAATTATATCAAAAACAATGAAAATTTACATTAAATTTGATTTTTTGTAAGTTTTAATTATTAATTTTCTCCTTTGCTTGTGAAAGCATAAGTTTAATTCTATTAATTTGGTTTACTTCACTTGCGCCAGGATCGTAGTCAATTGGAATTATGTTTGCTTGTGGATACAATTGTCTAATTCTCTTAATGACTCCTTTTCCTGTGATATGGTTTGGAAGACAACCAAATGGTTGAATACATACAATGTTGTTAGCATTGATATGAATTAATTCTATCATTTCTGCAGTCAACAACCATCCTTCACCGTATTGATTTCCTAGTGATACAACTTCTTGTGCGTAATCTTCAAGTTCTTGTATCTTAAGCGGATGAGTAAACTTCGATTTTATTAATTGGTTTCTGATGTATTTTCTGTAATGTTCAATCAAATTTACTCCCATATTGCACATGAATCCTGTGAATTTGGATTTGGATAAGAAGTTTCCCTTATGATATTCATTTCTCAAGCAATAAAGTACAAAATCTGTCAAATCAGGCATTACTACTTCACAGCCTTCTTTTTCCAATAAATCTTGCAAATTATTATTGGCTTGAGGAAGATATTTTACGAGGATTTCTCCTACAATACCAACTTTTGGTTTTTGTATATCCAATAATTCTATTTTTGAAAAATCTTCAATAATTTCATCGACAGTTTGTCTAAATAGTTTTGAACTTGATTTCAAAACTCTCTTTTGACATTCTTCAATCCATTTTTGTTTTAAAGTATCAGTTTCTTTTTCCTTTTCGTAGGCTCTTGTGAAGTTTGATAATCTCATTATCAAGTCCCCATATAATACTGCAACAATCATTTTTTGTAATACTAATGGAGAAAGGTTAAAGCCTTCGTTTGTTTCGATATTTTGCCAAGAAATAGCAATTACAGGAATATTTTCATATCCCGCTTCTTTTAATGCTTTTCTTATGAAACCAACATAGTTACTTGCTCTGCATGCTCCACCAGTTTGACTCATTAACAAAGCTAGTTTGTCAGTGTCATATCTACCAGAATTTATAGCTTCCATCATTTGTCCAACAACAGTTATAGATGGATAACAAGCGTCGTTGTTTACATATTTTAATCCCTCGTCGATTACTTTTGAATTAACATCTTTCAAAAATTCCACTTTATAGCCATTATCTTTGAATAAAGATTCCATTATTTCAAAGTGATCCGGCGCCATTTGTGGTGCTAGGATCGTGTATTCTTCTTTCATTTTCTTAGTGAATTCGACTTTTTCAACGTGATATGATTTTTTAACATTTGGAACGAAGTTTTTCTTTTCAAGTGCTTGTATCAATGATCTTATTCTGATTTTAACAGCACCTAAGTTACTAATTTCGTCGATTTTTAATACAGTGTAGATTTTTCCTTTAGCAGACAATATTTCATTAACTTGATCTGTAGTTACAGCGTCTATTCCGCAACCGAATGAATTAAGTTGAACCATTTCCAAATCTTCACTGTTTCCAACAATTTCTGCTGCTCTGTAAAGTCTGGAGTGATATACCCATTGATCCAATACTCTCAAATCGCTATCAACGTCATCATCATAATCAATTATAGAATCTTCTGATAAAACTCCAAGGCCTAATGAAGTAATCAGTTCAGGAATTCCATGATTTATTTCTGAATCGACATGATATGGTCTACCAGCTAACACAATTGCTTTTTTGCCCATTTCACGAATTTTGGACAAAGCTTTCTTCCCTTCAACCTTTACATCTTTTCTGTATTTTTCAAGTTCATCCCACGCTCTATCAACGCTGTTTGATATGTCCTTATCAGAAAGTCCTAGCTCTTTTAATTCGTCGATAAGTCTTGTCTTTAATTTATTTTTATCTTGGAATGATATGAATGGGTTGAAATACTTCGTGTTTTTCAATCCATCGACATTATTTTTAATAACTTCCGGATATCCAGTAACTACTGGACAGTTAATGTGGTTATTCGCCTTATCGTATTCTTGTTTTTCAAAAAATACCGAAGGATAGAATATCATATCGACATTTTTTTCTAACAAATCTTCAATGTGACCGTGAACTAATTTTGCAGGATAGCAACATGTTTCACTTGTAATAGAAGAAATTCCTTTTTCGTAAATTTCTCTTGATGATTTAGAAGACAATACAACTCTGTATCCTAAATTCGTGAAGAATGTATGCCAGAAAGGATAATTTTCGTACATATTCAACACTCTAGGAATTCCTACAGTTGCTCTTGCTTTATCTTTTGGAATGCTCTTATATCCAAATAATCTCTTGTTTTTATAATCGTACATATTTGGAAGCTTGTCTTTTTTATCCAGACTAATTCCAGCTCCTCTTTCACATCTATTTCCAGTAACAAACTTTTTGCCATTTGCAAATTTGTTGATAGTTAATTTGCAATGGTTAGAACAATATTTACATTCTGCTTGTTCTTGAGTATATTCAAATTTTTGAAGTTCATCCTCAGATAAAATCGTAGAATATCCTGTTGATTTTTCTTTTGCAATCAAAGCCATTCCCATAGCTCCCATAAGTCCAGAAATATTTGGTCTTGTAGGAACTTTACCTGTAATTTTTTCGAAAGCTCTTAGTATAGCATCCCCGTAGAATGTACCACCTTGAACTACGATATGTTCACCTAATTTTGATGGATCTCTAAGTTTGATAACTTTTTGGATTGCATTTTTGATTACTGAATAACATAAACCCGCTGCAATATCACTGACACTAGCGCCTTCTTTTTGCGCTTGTTTTACTTTCGAATTCATAAATACTGTACATCTTGAACCTAAATCTACAGGATTCTCTGATTCAAGTGCTTTTTGTTGAAATTCTTGTACGGATAAATTCAAACTATGAGCAAATGTTTCAATAAATGATCCGCAACCAGAAGAACACGCTTCATTTAATTGAATAGAATCAATTATTCCATCATTTACATGCATAGCTTTCATGTCTTGACCGCCAATATCCAAAACAAAATCAACATCTGGATCAAAATATCTTGCAGCAGTCAAATGCGCTATTGTCTCTACTTCACCAAAATCGACCGATAAAGCTTGTTTTATAAAATCTTCTCCATAACCTGTTATACCACTACTTGCAATTTTTTGGTTATCATTTAGTTTAGAATAAATTACAGATAATTGTTCCTTAACTAAATCAAGTGGATTTCCTTGGTTATTTGCATAAAAATCGTAAACAATGTTGCAATCTTCATCAATTACTACAATTTTACTAGTAGTTGAACCTGCATCAATCCCCAAATACAAGTTTCCTTGTACTTCGTCAAGATTTTTGAATTTGACGTTTGATTTCTTGTGATTTTCGTAAAATTCTTCTTTTTCTTTCTCATTTTTAAATAACGGCTCAAGTATTAACTCATCGCTAATTTCTTGTTTTTTGTCATAAGATCTGTTCAACAAATCCTCATACTTCACAACTTTTTCATCCATTGATGCAATAGCTGCTCCCAATGCCACAAATACTTGAGCATTTTCAGGACTGTAGAACGTGTTCACACCATCATCTAGTGTCGTGATGAATCTATTTCTTAATTCTGATAAGAAATAAAGTGGTCCACCCAAAAATACGATATTTCCTTCAATAGGTCTACCACAAGCAAGATTTGATATTGTTTGATTGACAACAGATTGGAAAACACTAACTGCCATGTCTTCTTTTGTTGCGCCTTGGTTGATCAAAGCTTGAATGTCAGTTTTTGCATATACTCCGCATCTACTTGCAATCGAAAATATTTTCTTGTAATCTTTGGCTAATTCGTTAAGACCAGATGCATCTGTCTTTAACAAAGCTGCCATTTGGTCTATGAATGCTCCAGTTCCACCTGCGCAGATGGAGTTCATTCTTTGTTCTACGTTTCCTTTTAGATAAGTTATCTTACTGTCTTCTCCCCCAAGCTCAATACACACATCGGCATTAGGGATATATTTTTTAATAGCTGTAGTTCCAGCCACAACTTCTTGTATAAATTCGATATTCAAATTATCTTCAACATACATTCCGCCACTTCCAGTGACCATAATTGTACAATCGCTGTTTTTGAACTCTGGATGTGAATCGTATGCTTGTTTAAGAACATTTTTGGTAGTTTCTTCTATGTCAGAACGATGTCTAGTGTATTCTTGAAATAAAATTTCGTAGTTTTCATTTATAATGACAAGCTTGACAGTAGTTGAACCTACATCTAATCCCATGTGGATTTTCATTTTTGTTATTCCCTCCATATTCCTATACTAAGTTAGTATATTTCAAACGCACAAAAACTTCAATAAATTTTTTTATGTATTGTATGTTTTAATTTTACTATTTATCTCAGAAATTACTTTCAATTTATCACAAGACCATTTAGGAAGATAAAGTTTTGGCTTGTAAGCATCTCCTGTCAATCGGTGCACAACTGTATCCTCATTTAAAATTTTGAAACTATCTACAACCCAATCAGTGTATTCATCCATCGTCAAAATTTTAAATTTATTTTTTAGATAATAATCGTACAACCTTGAATCTGTTTGTATATATAATGAATGAATTTTGATTCCCCAAATATCATGCATTTGCGTTTGATACACACTTTCCAAAAAATCATCCTCACTTTCATAGGGAAGGCCTGCAATTACATGCGAGATTACTTTAATGTCATTATCCATAAGTTTTTTTGCCATATCAAAATAAATATCATTGCTTTAAGCACGATTGATTAATTCTATCGTAGACTTTTTAGTGGATTGAAGGCCCATTTCAACCCACACATCCACCTGTTTGTTTATATCACTCAAAAGTTTTATCTTCTCATCATCTAAGCAGTCTCCTCTGGTGGCTATATCAAGCACCAGCACATTTTCGTTATCAATAGCATCTGAGTAAATTTCCCTAAGTTCATTTACTGGCTTGTAAGTATTGGTGAACGATTGAAAATACGCAATGAATTTGTCTGCTTTTTTCTTTTCAGATAATCTTTTAATTTGCAATTCGACTTGGTCCTTGATTGAATATTCATTAAAAGTAAATTCACCAGATCCACTTTCAGAACAGAAAATACAACCGTTAGAATTTTTTCTATTAGGACAACTGAATCCACCATCTAGCGGTAATTTGTAAACTTTCGTTCCGTATGTTTTTTTCAAATAATCACTTAATCTATTTATTTCTATTTTTTTCACGAATCCCCCTGAAAAAACTCTGCAACAATTCTACGCACTCTTTTTCCATGATACTACTTTTTACTTCTATTTTATGATTGAGTCCTTCGTAATCATTTAATGATAGTAAAGACCCACAAGCTCCTCTTTTTTTATCAAAGGCTCCGAACACAACTTTTGGTATCCTCGAATATATCAAGGCTCCTGTGCACATCACACAAGGCTCCAATGTCACATACATTGTGCAATCATCAAGCCTAAAATTTCCAATAACTTTAGTTGCTTGATTGATAGCTTTTAATTCTGCATGCATTGTCGCATTGTTATCTGTTTCCACACTGTTATAAGCTTGAGCAATTATTTCGCCATTTTTTACAATAACACATCCAACTGGAACTTCGTCCATATCAAATGCAATCTTCGCTTGTTCGATAGCTTTCATCATGAATTTTTCATCATCATTATTCATCATTTATAAAACACCTTTCCTATCCGATTATATCAAAAAGTTTGTGTTATTTAAATTTGAATACGGAAATTGTTTGTGATATTCTTTATATATAATGTAGTATTTAAGGAGGACTTATGTCAGAATCAAAATTCGAAGAGTTTCCATACGGAGAACTTGGAATCATAGCAATGAAGAACATTGAAGGTTTGGCAAAAGAAGTTGACGAACTTTTAATGAAAAAAAACGGTGCAACAGAAAGTTATTTGTTAAAGATAACAGAATCCAGATTTAGTAACGGTGAAGGAAAAGTTACAATCGATGAATCAGTTAGAGGTCGTGATATTTTAATCATCTCAGACGTTGGAAATTATGGATTAAAGTACAATATGTTTGGCGAACAAACTATAATCGGTCCAGATGAACACTTCCAAGATATCAAAAGAGTTATCTCCGCAATTAATGGAAAGGCTTCTCGTATCAATGTAATGATGCCTCTTTTATATTCATCACGTCAACACAGACGTAAATCCAGAGAATCACTTGATTGTGCAATGGCACTTCAAGAATTAGAAGACATGGGAGTAGATGGAATTTACACATTTGATGTACACGATCCAAACGTACAAAACGCAATCCCATTGATGACATTTGAAAATATCTATCCTACAGCAGAAATAGTTACTCACTTCTTAGAAAAAGAAAATATTACTACTGATGAATTAGACAAGAAAAATATGATTATTATTTCACCGGATACCGGTGCAATGGATAGAGCAATTTATTATTCTAATATTTTAAAACAAGACATAGGATTATTCTACAAAAGACGTGATTACACTAAAGTAGTCGATGGCAAGAACCCTATTATTGAACACAAATACATCGGACGTGAAGTAGAAGGCAAAGACATATTAATCGTAGACGATATGATTGCCTCAGGTGGATCTGTTATTGATATTGCAAAACAATTGAAAAAACAAAAAGCAAACAGAATATTCTGCGCAGTAAGTTTCGCACTATTTACTGAAGGTCCTGACAAATTCGATCAAATGAATAAAGAAGGCTACATCGACGGAGTTTATTCTACAAACTTAACATACGTACCAGAGTCAATCAAAAACAAAGAATGGTTCCACGCTGTAGATATGAGCGAATTGATGAGCGAATTTATTCACCACATCAACAGAGAAGAATCTATCTCAATTTTATTAGATAAAACCAGAGGTATTAATATTTTATAAGGAGAAAAAATGAAATCATCTCATGGAGCAAATCTTTTTGAAATTCAAAAAGAATACGGATTTAATATAGATGAAATCAAGGATTTCAGTTCAAACGTCAATCCTTTGGGGCCAAGTCCTAAAGCCATGACTAAGCTCGAAAAAAATCTTAATAAAGTCGGAGTATATCCTGACCCAAATTACGATCAATTATTATCATCTATTGAAAAATACACCAACGTATCACGAGACAAAATCTTGCTTACATCTGGTAGCACTAATTTGATTTCATCATTTATATCTCTAATCAATCCAAAAAACGCAATAATATTCAACCCTAGTTATTCTGAGTACGAAAGAGAACTCAACAAAATCAACTCCAATATAATTTCTTACGATTTGGATAAATCAAATGATTTTGCGATAGATTGTGAGAAATTATCGAGAATGATAAAAGAAAATGACGTAAGTCTTGTAATATTAACCAATCCTAACAATCCAACAGGATACGCTATTGAAAACAGAAAGCTTGAAGAACTCATCAAATCAAGCAATTGCTATTTTATGATAGATGAAACTTATGTTGAGTTTTCAGATGTAGACAAATATTCAGCAGTAAATTTAACTGAAAAATGTGATAATCTACTTGTTATAC
This sequence comes from Finegoldia sp. P3-F-LR, assembly GCF_052932165.1. Lineage (NCBI taxonomy): Bacteria > Bacillati > Bacillota > Tissierellia > Tissierellales > Peptoniphilaceae > Finegoldia > Finegoldia sp. P3-F-LR. Next base: position 65,258 of record NZ_JBRFJE010000007.1, read on the forward strand.
GTTCTACATCGAAGTTTTTCGCAGCTGCAGGAATAAGATTGGGTTACGGAATAACTGGAAATAAAAAACTTTACGATGAAATAAATAAACACACCAATTTGTGGAACATAAATATCTTTGCCGACATTCTTGGTGGCGAGATGTTCACGGATACTTATTACCACAAAAACGTGTTCGAATTTATTAATAGTGAAAAAGAAAAAATGATATCTACTTTAGAAAAAATAGATTGCTTGAAAGTTTATCCTTCAAAATCTAATTTCGTACTATGCGAAATATTGGACAAAAAATTAACTGCACATGAATTAAGAGAAAAATTAATTCCTCATGCTCTTATCATAAGAGACTGTGCATCATTTAATAATTTGAGTGAATACTTTTTTAGATTTTGTATTTTGGATGAGCAATCAAACGACAAATTTCTAAAATTGATTGAAGATATTTTAAAATAATCGCAATTTAAAAGATCCCAGATTTTAAAAATCTGAGATCTTTTTTTGTTTGTTTAAATTACTTTTTTATCTTTTTTGTGTTCGTCTGATAATAAAGTTGCCATATTAACAAATCTTTGAATTGTATCCTCATGATCTGGATGCAAATCAACTTTTTCAACATGAATTGCACACACTTTATACTCACCAGTTCCTGTAATTGGATCGTAGTGATTTGATGTCACTTCGTTTACTGGAGATTCTCTGTAGTGGAATGTCATGAATATCATATTAGGTAACACTCTGTCAGTTACTACAACACGAGTTACGATACTTCCTCTTCTGGATGTAACTCTAATAGTATCCAAATCTTTTACTCCCAATCTTTCTGCATCCACTGGATTGATTTCTGCAAGTTCGTAAGGACTTACTCCATCCAAATCTTTTGAGTATCTCGTAGTTATATTGTAATGATACAACATTCTTCCTGTACTTAAAATCATTGGATAATCTTCATCTGGCAATTCTTCTGATGGTCTGTATTCTATTTCCATCATTTGACCTTGACCTCTTGCAAATATTCCTTTGTGCAAGTATTTTGTACCAGGGTGAGATGTTGTAGGACATGGCCATTGTAATCCAACATTGTCGATTCTTTCGTAAGTCATACCTCTGTAACTTGGCATAGTTACTCTCATTTCTTCAAATACATCTTCACTCGTTTCATAATCAAAGAATACATTTGGATTGATGATTTTACTTACATCGCATAAAATTGACCAGTCATTTCTAGCTTGTCCCGGAGGAGCAACAGCTTTTCTAACTCTTTGAACTCTTCTTTCAGTATTTGTAAAAGTTCCATCTTTTTCTGCGTAGCAAGTTGCAGGGAATACAACATCTGCAAGCTTTGCTGTGTCAGACATAAATATATCTTGAACTACTAACAAATCTAAATTGTTCAAAGCTCTCTTAACGTGATTTGCATCTGGATCTGATAAAACAGGATCTTCTCCCATTATATACATTGCTTTAACATTTCCCTTCACTGCTTGATTAAACATTTCAGGGATTTGGTATCCAAGATTTGGACTCAATGGAGTCTTCCATACGCTTTCGAAAAATTCACGAGCTTTTGGATCAGTAACTTTTGCATAAGCAGGATAAGTGTTAGGTAATGCTCCTAAATCACATGCTCCTTGTACGTTGTTTTGACCTCTGATAGGATTGATTCCTCCAGATTCAATTCCAACGTGTCCAGTTAGCATTCCTAGATTTGCCAAGCTCATTACATTTTCTGTTCCATGAGTGTGTTCTGTGATACCAAGCGTGTAAAATATACCAGCTTTTTCAGTCTTTGCGTACAACAAAGCTGCTTGTCTGATTAATTCTTTGTCCACACCTGTAACTTTTTCAGCTTCATCCAAATCGTATTTCATTACTGTTTTCTTCAAGCCTTCAAAGTTTTCAACACGTGATTCAATATAATCTTTGGCTTCTAATCCTTCTTCTATGATAACTTTCATCATAGCATTTAATAAGAATACATCCGTACCTGGATTTAATCTTAACCAAATATCCGCTTCTTCCGCCAAGCCAGTTTTTCTTGGATCTACAACTATAAGTTTAGTTCCTTTTTTAACTGCTTGTTTCATCTTATTACCAATAATAGGATGCGCTTCAGTAGCATTAGAACCTATAACAAACAATAATTCTGCACCCAGAATTTCTTCTATAGAGTTTGTCATAGCTCCACTTCCTAATGTAGCTGCAAGACCTGCAACTGTTGGAGCGTGTCAGGTTCTGGCGCAGTGATCGACGTTGTTTGTTCCAATCGCTGCTCTCATCATTTTTTGGAATACAAAGTTATCTTCGTTTGTACATCTAGCAGAACTTAAACCAGCAATAGAATCTGGGCCAAATTCCATCTTGATATCTCTTAGTTTATTTCCAACATAACCTATAGCTTCATCCCAACTACATTCAACCAGTTCTCCATTTTTTCTAATCAATGGAGTAGTCAATCTTTCGTCCGAGTGAATCATATCTGTATGGAAACGACCTTTGATACAAAGTGCGTTTTGGTTTACATAACCATCACAGGGTTCAACACCTTGAACTTTTCCATTTTTTACAATTAAATTGAATTGACATCCTGTTCCACAGAATGGACAAGTTGTCTTAACTTTTTCAACTTCCCAAGGTCTTGTATCTTTTAATTGTTTATTGATTAATGCACCTGTTGGACACACGCTTATGCATTGTCCACACATACGACAGTTTTCCTTGGATAAAGGAAGATCAAAAGCTGTAGAAATATAAGAATCAAATCCTCTATTTTTAAAATCTACTGTATGTGTACATTGAACTTCTTCACAAACTCTGACGCATTTTCCACACAAAATACATTTGTTTTGGTCCCTAAAAATCAATGGATTTGTGTCATCAACTTCGTGATTTTGAACTTCTATGTCATAATTACCGTATTTCCCTAATACTTCTGGATTTTTAACACCATATCTGTAGCACAAGTCTTGTAATCTACAACTACCAACTTTTGAACAAGTTAGGCAATCTTTAGGGTGATTCATCATCAAAAGTTTAAGTATATTTTGTCTAGTTTTTACTAAACGATCAGTTTCTGTCTTAACAACCATTCCGTCTTTGACCATTGTAGAACATGACGTTTGAAGTTTTCTGGATCCTTCTATTTCAACTAGGCACATTCTACAACCACCAAATTCGCTCAGGTATTTATCGTGGCACAATGTCGGAATATCAATCCCTATTTTATGCGCCGCTTCTAATACAGTGGTATTCTCTTCAACTTGAACATCAATACCATCAATATTTATATTTAACATATTACACCTACCAAACTTCGTTAAATCCTACATTCAAAAATATTTCTTCTAGTTCAGTTTTATGCAATTTTTCCATTTTTGATAATCCAGCAAAAATATCTTGTTCAGCTTTATCTAAGCAAGAATTTGCAATATCAGCGTACAATTGCATAGCTTCTTCTTCTCTTTTGATAGCTAATTTGATAGCATCTCTGAAGTCCATTTCTGTAGTCATTCTTGGTCTATCAATGTCTTGTGATAAATTATAATCTTCACTATCATCAATTTTGATAGTTTCAGCTTTAGTTTCTAAAAATTTTTGTAAGTAATCTTTGTGTTTCAATTCTTCCTTACTAAGCCTTTCAAAAAGACTTTTAGTTTGTGGATCTTCGGCTTTTTCAGCTGCATCTTTGTAAAATGTATATGAATCATCTTCTCTATTTACAGCATCATCAATAATTGATATTAATTGTTCTCTATTCATTATTTCACCTATTCATTCTATTTATTTATACATTAATTATCTATTTTTTCGATTTTGTCTAGAATCTTATCCAAACCTAATACATTATTCCAGCTAGCTTCGACAAATTCTCCACCTATCTTTTTGTAAGGTTGTTTTGGGTTGTCCACATTCAATAATTCTGTAGTCAATCTCCCCTTTAAGCAAAGTGGTCTGCCATTTTCTGGACTTAATGCTCTTAATGCAAGATTCTTTCCATTTTTTCTCAAGACTTCAAATTCACAACCGTATTCGCAAACTTTGCATTGAACTTTCTTAGTTTCTAACTCCCATTTTCTTCCTAAATTCATAGCTCTCTTATCCATCAATGCACCTACTGGACAAGCTACTACGCATCTATTGCAAGATATACAATAAGAAGATTCAAATGTATCGTTAATATCTAAGTTAATTCTTGTTTCGTATCCTCTATTTGAGAAATTAAGAATTTTTCTATCGTCCATGACATTACAAGTTCTTACGCACTTTCCACAAAGTATACACTTGCTATCATCTCTAATGATGTATGGAGAAGAATCATCTACTAATTTTTCTCTTCTTGCTCCGTCATGTTCTCTGAATTTTACTCCATATTCATAAGAATATTTTTGTAATTGACATTCACCGGATTTTTGACAAGTCAAGCAATCATTTGGATGAGAATCCAACAACATTTGAAGAATTCTTTGTCTGTGTTTTATTAATCTATCAGTTTTAGTATGAACAACCATGTTGTCTTTTGCCAAAGTAGAACAAGCAGTCATTAATTTTTTGCTTCCTTCAACTTCAACTAAACAAAGTCTACAAGCGCTCACTACAGCCAAATTTTTATCGTAACATAAATTTGGAATATCTATTCCATTTTCTCTTGCTAAATCGATAATGAATTTAGGCTTATCAGTTTGAATTACTTTTCCATCAATAGTTACAGTAATCATACTATCTATCTCCTAACTACTGCGTGAACAGGACATACAGTTTCGCAATTACCACATTTTATACATTGAGATTTGTCGATAACGTGTTGTTTCTTAACTTCTCCTTCTATACAACTTACAGGGCAATTTTTAGCACATTTAGTGCAACCTATACATTTGTCTGTAATTTCATATGATAAAAGTGCCTTACATGCATGAGCAGGACATTTCTTATCGTAAATGTGAGCTTCATATTCATTTCTGAAGTATTTTAATGTTGAGATAACTGGATTTGGAGCCGTTTGTCCAAGACCACAAAGTGAAGCAGATGTGATAGTATCACACAATTCTTCTAAGGCTTCGATATCTCCATCTTCACCTTTTCCGGAAGTGATTTTTTCTAGAATTTCAAGCATTCTCTTAGTACCTTCACGACATGGAACACACTTACCGCAAGATTCATCTACAGTAAATTCAAGGAAGAATCTAGCAATATCTACCATACAGTCGTCTTCATCCATAACAATCATTCCACCTGATCCCATGATTGAACCGATTTTTGCTAACGATTCAAAATCAACTGGGGTATCCAGGAATTCTTCTGGAATACATCCACCAGATGGTCCACCTGTTTGAACAGCTTTGAACTTCTTTCCATCTTTAATTCCGCCGCCGATATCAAATATTATTTCTCTCAAAGTAGATCCCATTGGAACTTCTACCAAACCAGTGTTTACAACTTTACCACCTAAAGCGAATACTTTAGTTCCTGGAGAACCTTCTGTACCATAACTTGTAAACCAATCTGCACCTTTGTACATGATTGCTGGAACGTTAGCAAATGTTTCAACGTTGTTTATAATAGTTGGCTTATCCCACAATCCTCTTTCAGCAGTTCTGAATATTTTAGTACGAGGCATTCCACGTCTACCTTCGATAGATTCCATCAATGCAGTACCTTCACCACAAACGAAAGCTCCAGAACCCAATCTCAATTCGATATCGAATGAGAAATCAGATCCAAAAATATTGTTTCCTAAAAGATTCATTTCTTTTGCTTGTTGAATTGCAATTCTCAATCTTTTAACTGCAATTGGATATTCTGCTCTGACATAGATAAAACCTTGATTAGCACCTATAGCTCTACCACAAATAGCCATACCTTCTAATACTGAATGAGGGTCTCCTTCAAGGATTGCTCTGTCCATAAAAGCACCAGGATCTCCTTCGTCCGCGTTGCAGATAACATATTTTTGATTATTCTCTACTTTATAAGCTGATTCCCATTTTCTACCTGTAGGGAAACCTGCTCCTCCACGACCTCTCAATCCGGATTTCTTCATTTCTTCAATTATTTCTTTTTGGTCTAAATCAAAAATGGCTTTATGTAAAGCTTGATAACCATCTGCACCAATATATTCGTTCAAAGATTCTAATTGAATTTTTTCTACATTTCTTAAAGCTATCTTAAATTGTTTATCGTAGAAATCAACTGAATTGTATTTCAAAATCTTATCGTCTTGTTTTGCATTTTCGTAAACTACGTCTTCATCAACTTCGTCATTTATAATAGATTTATCGACAATGCTCTTAACATCTGATAATTTAACTCTTGTGTAGAAAATTCCTTCAGGATATACAACAACATTAGGACCAGTTTCGCAAAGTCCAATACATCCTACTGGAACAACCACTACGTTTTCAATTTTTTCTTCTTCTATATATTTGTTAAACTCATCAATCAAAGATTTAGCGCCTGTAGCTTCACAACCAGCTCCACCACACACAACTATTTGTTTTTCTTTTGGATTAGTATGTTCAACATAAATTTTATCCTTTACGAGTTCACGCATTTTAATATTTTTTGCATACTCGTCTCTTATCTCATTAAGTTTTTCAATATTCATAACAAATCCCCTAATAACTAATTATATTTACTAATAATTGATTCTAATTCATTAACAGCTACCTTACCGTACACATCGCCGTTAATAACAATAACTGGAGCTAATGCGCACAAACCAACACATCTACATGGTGTGATGGAAAATTTTTGATCTTCAGTAGTGCTACCTGCTGGAATCTTCAAAATCTCTTGTAGTTTTTCAGAAACTCTTTGAGCTCCTTTTACATAACAAGCAGTTCCTTCGCAAACTTGAATATCGTATTTTCCTTTTGGAATCAAAGAAAATTGTGCATAAAAAGTTATAACACCGTAAATTTCTGACAAAGGAATGTCTAATATTTTAGAAATCATTGTAATAATTTCCTTAGGCAAATAACCAAATTCATCTTGTGCACGTTGTAAAACGGGCATCAAAGGACCTTTAATATCCTTTTTGCTTTTTACAAATTCTCGAAATTCTTCGACTTGAGAAGCATGTTCTTTTAAGTCAAATGTAAAACTCATTAAAATCCTCCTAAAAAAATTGTTTTCCTTCCGTTATTAAAATTATTTTTTCTTTTATATTTTAAATTATACCACTTATATTGCCTAAAGTAAATTAGTATTATATTTGAAAATCACATTAATATTCATTATCATTTTAAATATTATCATATTCCCGTACTTTTATTGCATAAGTATTCTTTGTAATGCATTATTCGGATAATCAACTTTGTTATATTGATAAAGTAATTGATAAGTTTGAATTGTTATTACTTCATTTAATTAAATTAATATGTTTGTACAAAAATTTATGAAAATAATTTCCTTATGTTTTATACAAAATAGAAAAATATGATATAATATGAATTAGTAAATTAATTGGAGGTTATATGGATTTTATTATAGGTACATCAGGCCATATTGATCATGGAAAAACTACATTAATAAAAGCTTTAACCGGAAATAGCACTGATAGACTACCGGAAGAAAAAAAGAGAGGAATTTCTATCGATTTAGGTTTTAGCTATTTTGATCTTCCAAGTGGTCAACGAGCTGGAATAATTGACGTACCAGGTCACGAAAAATTCGTAAAAAATATGATGACCGGTACTTTTGGAATGGATATGATCCTTTTATGTATTGACAGTAAAGAAGGCGTTATGCCACAAACTGTTGAACATTTGGATATACTTAGATTTTTAAATAAAACCGAAGGCATCGTCGTTTTAACCAAAAGAGACTTGGCAACTGATGAAGAAACTGAAAAAACAATCGAACAAGTTAAAGAATTAGTAAAAGGAACTTTCCTTGAAAATTGTCCTATTTGCGAAGTAGATTCTATTTCGAAAAGAGGAATAGATAATTTGATTCAAATGATAGATTCTGAATCCAAGAATTTAAAGCAAAAACATGCAGAAAGAGATTACAGAATGAATATCGACAGAAAGTTCAACGTAAAAGGAATTGGAACAGTTGTTACAGGAACTTTATTAGACGGAGACATTCATAAGGGAGAATCTTTTATTTATCCAATAGAAAAAGATATCAACATTAAAAATATTCAAGTTCACAATAAAAATGTAAACGTCGCTCACCCATCACAGAGGGTTGCTTTGAATATAAATCTTAATTTGGATGAAATAGACAGAGGTTACGTAATAGCTAAGAAAAACTCATTGAAAGCTTTCAATATGATAGATGTTAGACTTACGCTACTTGAAAGTGCCTCTCCACTTAACCACTGGGACAGAGTCAGACTATTCCACGGAACAAAAGAAATTTTCGGAAGAGTTGTTCCTCTTGATAAGCAAGTAATCCAACCAGGAACTCAAGCACTGGTTCAAATAAGACTTGAAGAAAAAATTTATGCAAAAACATCTGACCCATTTATTTTGAGACAATTTTCACCACAAGTTACAATTGGTGGCGGAATTATAATAGATGGTTCTGTTAGAAAACATAAATTATTCGATGAAGAAATCATTGAAAATCTAAAGATCAAAGAAGAAGGTAAAATCAAAGACATCATCTTAAATTATCTGCGAGACGAGATTTTTCCTACTAAAATTGATGACTTGGTATTCTATTCTTCGGAATCAAAAGACAAAGTTTTAAAAGAATTAGACGAACTAAAACAAGAAGATAAAGTTGTAATTAGAAATGATAAAGTATTAGAAAAAGAAGCTTACTTAAAATTATTAGGTAAATTAAAAATGTTTGTGATATCATTCCACAAGACAAATCCTTTATTACCTGGTATTAACAAGGAAGAACTTCTTAAAAAATTACAACTTGATGACGATAGACCATTCTTCAATTACATGCTTAAAGACTTAAACGATCAAGAGGTTTTGATGGAAGAAAGTGGTATAATATCTTCTAAATCTCACAAAGTTCAGTTAAGTGATGAAGATGAAAAAATCAGAAAGAAAATGCTTCAAGATATTTGTCAAAACCAATTCGACAAATTATTGAAGATAGACAATGTTGTTCACAACCAAAAGGACAAGACTATTTTGGGAATTTTATTGCAAAAGGACGTCGTAATTTTGAGAGATAACTTTTTGATTTCTAAAAAATGTTACGACAAATTCATCAAAACTGTCGATAATCATTTCAATAACAACAAAACTTTGAATGTAAAAGAACTCAAAGATATGCTTAATATGTCAAGAAAGAGTGCAATCACTCTTTTAGAAACATTGGACATTAAAGGCTACACTAAAAGAATTGAAAATGACAGGGTTAAAGTAAAAGATTTTAAATAATAGAACTGGGCTTTGCTTGTGCATTGCCCTAATCTATTATGTATTTATTACATTTTTGTGAATTAATTGTAAAATAATTTGTAAATTAACTTTGTTTTTGGTATAATATTAAGGTATTTGGGAATTGATGGGTGCTGGTGTGCCCTGCGGTCTTCAAAACCGTCTCAGGTAGTTAGGAGCTGCCCGGGTAGGTTCGATTCCTACCAATTCCCGCCAAACATACTCTAGATAGCTAATTTTAGCTATCTATTTTTTTGGAGCACTAAAAAAGTACTAAAAAAATCAGTGAATGTTGAAATATTTTAACATTCACTGATTTTTATTTTATAGATATTTCTTCAAAGCTTCAGCTTTGTCACATTTTTCCCATGATAAATCCAAATCATTACGTCCGAAATGTCCATAGCTTGCAACATCTCTGTAAATAGGTCTTTGTAAATCCAATTTGTCGATTATTGCTTTTGGTCTTGCATCAAAGTTTTCATTTATTGCTTCAATAATTTTTTCTTCTTCGATTTTATTCGTTCCAAATGTGTTGATGAACATACTGATTGGTTTTGCAACTCCGATTGCATAAGAGAAACCTACTTCACATTTGTCGCAAAGTCCAGCTGCTACAACATTTTTTGCGATATATCTTGCAAAATATGCTGCTGATCTATCTGTTTTCGTAGGGTCCTTTCCACTGAATGCTCCACCACCATGATTACAGAATCCACCGTAAGTATCTACTATTATTTTTCTTCCTGTAAGTCCGGCATCTCCCATTGGTCCACCAATTACGAATTTTCCTGTTGGGTTGATGAAGAATTTTGTGTTTTCATCAATCAAAGATTCATCTACGATTTTCAAGATAACTTCTCTTTTGATGTCTTCTTTTAATTGTTCGTAATCAACATCTGGATCGTGTTGTGTTGAAACTACGATAGCTTCAATTCTTTTTGGAGCGTCGTTTTCGTATTCAACAGTTACTTGTGTTTTGCCATCTGGTCTCAAATAATTCAAGATTTTTTCTTTTCTTACAGTAGCAAGTCTTCTAGCTAATTTGTGTGATAATTCCAATGGCAATGGCAATCCTGATTCTGTTTCATTAGTTGCATATCCGAATACCATTCCTTGGTCTCCTGCACCATATCTATCGTATTCGTCTGATTTGTTGCCCTTGTATTCTTCAGATTCATCAACGCCTTGTGCGATATCTATAGATTGTTCTTCCAATGAAGTGATGATTGCGCAAGTTCTTGCATCAATACCATAATCTGCATTATCATAGCCGATTTCTTGCAAAGTTTTTCTAACTATTGATCTGATGTCCACGTAACTTGTTGTAGTGATTTCTCCCATTACCATAACAAGTCCTGTTGTTGAACAAGTTTCACAAGCAACCCTTGCATCTTTGTCTTCTTTAATAATTGCATCTAATATTGCATCTGAAATTTGGTCACAAACTTTGTCTGGGTGACCTTCTGTTACTGATTCAGATGTTAAAAATATGTTTTTCATAATACCTCCATAAAAAAATCCTCACCTGAAAAGGTAAGGATGTGTAAACTTATCTTTCAGGATTTCCTGTGGGATTTAGCACCTAATTTAATAGGTTGCTGAGTTTCATAGGGCCCATTCCCTCCACTGCTCTTAATAAGATAATTATATAATTGTTACAATATAACACTAACACTATTTGCATATTCTGTCAAGTGTTTTAATCGATATTTTCCATTGCGCTTTTGCGATACATTTTTATTACTTTCATTAACAACAAAACTATCACTACAAGCATCAATCCAAATGATATTCCTATTTCCAATAACTTCACATCATTCAATAAAAATCTAACTGGCATCAAGGTTGCAGATGAAAAAGGCACAAATGATAATATTTTAATCAATATATCGCTGTCTTTTCCTAACGAATTGATTATTACAAAGAATAATCCAACGAGTACCAAAAATATTGGAACTATTAGGAAATTAACTTCTTCCGCTCTTTTGACTGCAAGCCCAAGAATTTGGAACAAAATCAAATACACAACAAATCCAAACACTACAAACAAAAGTATAGTCAACAAGAATTTTAGACTCAAAGTATTTGTGAAAAACGTCCATATGCCTTCTGGATAATAGTTTTTATTGACAAATATTCCGACTATTCCCGCAATAATAAATATAAAGTATTGGATTATTCCCAAAACTGCTGAACTTAATAGTTTGCCAAACACAAACACACTTGGTTTTGCAGATGATAAGAGCACTTCAATTGTCTTGTCCTTCTTTTCTCTAGAAATATTGTTACTCATGACACTACCGTAGAACAGTATCATTAAATCGAAAAGAATAACAAAAACAATGGAAAACACAAATGAATGCGACCTGTCTTTATTCAAAACTTTTTCTGTAAAATTAATCTCCGCTTTTGAATTTTTTTCAATTATTCCAGGATCAACTCCATTATTAATTAAACTTTTGTCGTAATTATACTTTTCCAAAGTCCTTGTAAACCTTTCGGAATGATCGTCCATAAATTCTTTGTTTTTGATATAAGAATTGAACTTTGTTGGAGTTTCTACTACAAATCCTATATTGTATTCACCATTTTCTACAGCTTTTTTTACATCAGCCTCAGATGTAAGCACATCTTTGCTATCCAATCCCATTATAGTCTTCAAATATTCAACATCAATATTCTTATTAGATGAATAAATGCATGTGTTTTTAAAAGTGAGTGCATTAATATCAACGGTTGCGTTTTTGTTTGCCCCTGCATTGGCGTTATTAAAAATAGATGGCATAAATCTTGGCAAAAAAGACAAAGCAAATACCAATACCGTAATTACCAATGTCGCAATCAAGTAAGAATTGTGTCTGATTATGGAGTTAAATTCAAAATTAAATACTCTACTAAATTTTTTCATTATTCTGTAACACCAACCTTTGACACGAACACATCTTGAAGACTTGGTTCATATTGGCTGAAACAATTGATGTCAATCTGATTGAGCATCATAAATTCCAATATATCTTCTTTTGTTACATTTTCAGTAAGTCTAACCAAAAGTTTGAACTCTCTGACAACTGCATCTGGATAAATCAAATTTTCTGCTTCTAACAGTTCTTTTAATTCCCAAATTCCCATGTTGTTTGCATTAAGTAGCATCTTCTTCTCAGCCATAGAAGTTTTGATTTCATTCAAATCCCCATTCAAAATAATTCTACCTTCTTCAATAACGCATATATCTCTGCAAAATTCTTCTACATAACTCATCAAATGGCTGGAGAATATAACTATTTTTTGATTCTGTATAAATTCTCCAACAGCCAATTTTAGTTCGTGGGCATTGATTGGATCAAGTCCAGAAAACGGCTCATCAAGAACCAAAATATCTGGATCATTTAAAAGAGCAGAAATGATTTGAACTTTTTGCCTTAAACCTTTTGATAAAGTGGACAATTTTCTGTTCTTGTATTTTGCAAGGTCAAATCTGTCAAGCCAATATCTTACATTTTGAAGAGCACTTCTTCTATCTGTACCTTTGAGTCTGGCAAAATAATACAATTGTGTAAACACTTTTTCGTTGGAATACAACCCTCTTTCTTCTGGAAGATATCCGATATTAACTTCATTATAATTAATGGGAGAGCCGTTAATCAAAACTTGTCCACTATCAGCACTCAAAACATCCGTAATGATTCTCATAGTTGTAGTTTTTCCGGCTCCATTTCTACCCAAAAACCCAAAAGCACGTCCGCTTTCAACTTTAAATGAAATATCGGTTAAAACTTTGTTATCTCCAAAAGATTTATTCACATGTTTTAACTCAAGATTCATACTATTTACCAATTATTTCGATGTTAAATCCATCTGGATCCTTCATGAAATAAAATGTTGCAACACCTTCAAGTCCACCTAATTCATCAACTTCATAACCTAAAGATTTGTGATATTCGTGTGATTTTTTCAAATCTTCAACTTCAAAAGCCATGTGACCGTAGAAATCTCCATGAGTATAATCTGTCTTCCCGTAGTTATAAGTCAATTCTATTTCGTAGTTGTGATCGCTTGTCATATACACAAGTGTGAACTCATCTTCAGGGAAATCTTTCTTGCTTGTAACTTCCATTCCCAATGCTTTTTCATAAAACTCGATTGATTTTTGCAAATTAGTTACTCTGATACATGTGTGTAATGATTTATATTTCATGAATTTCTCCCTATTTATTGACAATCTTTTCAAATTCTAATACTTTTTCTTTAAAAACTTCAAAAGCAGTTCTCAAAACTTCCTTATCTTTGATGTTTGCACCAGCGTTTTTAAGTTGTACTAGAGGATAATTTTTGTTACCATCTTTCAAGAAATTCTTGTAGTTTTCCAAATCTTGTTCATTTCCAGATAAAATCTTTTGTGACAAGATGGATGAGGAGCTAAGACCTGTAGCGTATTTGTACACATAGAAATTAGTGTAGAAATGAGGTATTCTTGACCATTCGTACTTAATCAAATCATCTGATACAACACTATCTCCGAAGTATTTTTTGTTTAAGTTAAGGTAAATTTCGTTGAAATCTTCTCCAGTTAATGCCTTTTCTTCTTCAACTAATTTGTGAGTTTCTCTTTCAAATTCTGCAAACATAGTTTGTCTGAAAATTGTTGATTTGAATGAATTGATGTGATGATCTAACAAGTATAATTTTTCATCATCATTTTTAGCATTTTTAATCATATAATCCAACAACAACATTTCGTTACAAGTACTTGCAACTTCTGCAACAAATATAGTATAACCTGCATATTTGAACTCATTGTTAGCCCTTGAATAATATGAATGAATCGAATGACCCAATTCGTGAATCAAAGTGAACACAGAATCCACATCATTTGTGTAGTTTAATAAAATGTATGGATAAGAATCGTATGATCCCCAACTGTAAGCGCCTGGCTTCTTGCCATCTTTTGGATATACATCAATCCAATTTTCTTCAAAAGCTTTCTTCATGATAGATTGATATTCTTCTCCCATTGGTTTTACAGCTTCAATCACCATTTTCTTAGCTTCTTCAAATGGGATTTCACGGTCAAAACCTTTTGTAGATGGAACATAAACATCGTACATGTGGTGTTCATCTAATCCTAACAATTTTGTTCTTGCCTTGTAGTATTTATACATGTATGGCAAGTATTCGTGCACAATGTCGATTAAATTATCGTACACAACTTCTTCAACATCGTCGTTGAATAATTCCATTTGTCTTGCACTGTCGTATTTTTTGATTTTAGATAGTATAACCAAATTTTTGATATTTGCATACAAAGTGGATCCAAATGTATTGTTGTACTTCGCTAATTCATCGTAATATTTTTCAAAAACTTCTTTTCTTTGTTCACGTGGAAGCTTAGATAATAGTGGAACAAAATTAGCATTTGTAAGCTTTTCATCGATTGATTCTACATAAGGAAATTCCATATCTGTGTTTTGCAAACTGTAGAAATCATTGTGTGGGCTTGACATAGCTTCACTCATAAGAGAAATAATGTTTTCTTCTTCTGCAGATAAAGTGTGTTCCTTAAATCTCAAAATCTTTTTGAAGAATATTTCATAACTTGGATTTTCTCTGATAAGTTTGTCTTGTTCATCTTCTTTTAATGATAAAACAAATGGTTCAACAAAAGAAAATCTTGATTGTAGCTTGTTGTACAATGATGATAATTCCAATTCCAATTTTACACTTTCAGAAACCTTGCTGTTTTCATCCTTTTTCATTGAAGCGTAAGTGTACAAATTATCCATAACTCTATCAGTTTCGAAAAATAAATCCAATATTTCTACGAAATTATCCTTTTCATTTTTCTTCAATTCATCAATTTTATTAATATTTTCGTTAACTAATTTAATATCTTTTTCGATTGCGTTCTTGTCCTTATACATCTTGGACAAATCCCAATTACACATAAAATCACCTCTCTTTATATAATACCCCAAACACACATCAATCACAAACAAAAAAGGAATTCGTTTTAGAATTCCTTAAAATTATTTTTCAGTTTTTTTCAAAATATTTTCTTTATTAAAAGCTAAAAAGAATAACCCGACTAAAGATAGTGGCCAACCCAAAATCCACAATCCCCAAGATAAAAGAGGTTTGTCTTCAGATATTTCCAACTCATACGATTTAATAGCCCCGAATGTCAACAAAGATAACACTACATAAACAGACAAAATCACATAAACAACTTTATTCAAGCTGAAATTTGTCAAATATATTATCAACAACCAGCTGATAAATAATTCTAATGCAATATACAATATTCTTAAAATATTTTCAGAAATTTTCTTTGGTTTTCTAATATCTTGCCACCAAATACATTGTGCTAAAAATTTTATCAAGTTCTCATCTCTCCTTTAAATTGATTTGTTATATCTATACTATAACAAAAAATCGGTCAGGCAAATCATGATGTGTACCCATAAAACTGGACACAATATTTAATTAATTAGTTGTAGTGGATGCTAACCTATACTTTGTAGGTGGCATCCATTTTGTTTTCTTCTGAATTCTTTCGTTATTGTAATAATAGATGT